>JBHLQY010000001.1:0-62912 GCA_048883105.1 Candidatus Thorarchaeota archaeon
CTTACTTCTGATATAGAGTGCTTTATATAGAAGCAAATATATATATAACAATTCTAATTATTATTATTATATTTAAAAATAATAGGAATATATGAATGGGGTTCTCTCTATCAGATATAAGACCAAATAAAAAATTCTGGCTAATCTAAAACTTCAAATATCATACTATTTAAAAAATTTTAATGGAAGCGAATTAAATGAAAGACAAAAACAAAGAGAAAACCAAAACTCCAATGAGAAACATTACTATAAATATTCCAGATATATATGATAAAAATATTCAATGGTTAATTTCTAAAAAATTAATCGCCAGTAGGTCTGAGGCCATCAGGACTGCTCTAAGAGAATATTTACATTCTGAATATGGAAATAATCTAGAGTTGCTGGGATACACTCCTACTGAAAATGAACATTAAAAATAGGGTTTTTTTTATTTATCGTCGTATTTTTCTTGCTTCTCTTTCTACTTCTCGCAATATGACTATATCATCTAATCGCACAGGACCTTTCACATTTCTAGTAAGAATTCGATTTTTATCAGGACCTTCAAGAATTCGAACTTTTATCTGGGTGATTTCCCCTGTAAGTCCTGTACGCCCAATAACAGCAATTACTTGAGCAAGAATGGATTGATCCTTTATTTCTATTCCTTTTGATTTGTCAAATTTAACCAGATTAATTTTCCCCTTATTATTTTTTTATTGCTTCAAGTTGCTTTATTATATCATCTAATATATTCTCATTTCCTGTACCAACATTATCAACGGAGATTGAAGAAGCGCCAACATTTAAATTTACGGCATTTCCTAAGTTTTTTCTGCTTGAAATATACGTATAAGGAATGTTTTTTTCTTCACATAATAGTGGCACATGATATAATATCTCCGGAGGATTAACATCTTCAGCCATAACGACTATTTTGGCTTGTCCTCGTTCTATGGACTTGGTAACTTCGTTCATACCTTTCCTTATTTTTGAATCTTTTGTTTCGGCGATACTATTTAATATATTCTTAATTTGATCCTTTAATTTATCAGGAACTTTAAACTTAACATAAGACATTTAATTCACATCTCATTCTAATATATTAATATATATTTTCATTAATCATAGAGATTTTAATGAGAAAATTAGTACATAATCTAAAATAAAATTTATGATTTAAAGCTGAAAACATTAAAATTTTTTTAGGATGTTTCCTTTTATTTATTTATAATGATTATACCTATACGATGCTTCTCCTGTAGTAAGCTCATTGCCCATGTTTATCAACCATATCTGGATTTATTAGAAAAGGGCGTAAGTTCTGAAGATGCGTTTGAACAATTAGGTATAGAGCGCTTTTGTTGTAAACGCATGATTGTGGCGCACGTTGATTTGATAGATGACTTGCTAAAGTTTCCTCGCCTGCAGTAAGAGAAAAAAAGATTAGGTTTGTTTTAAATAAAATAATATTGAATCTTATTTAATTTAAACACAAATTTTATTCTATATTAGAATTTTAAAAGAATAATGAAATTAGAAATTTTCAGTGCTTACCGTAATAAATAGTCCAGCGCGTTTTTCTTGGGTTCTTCTTGTATTTTAACATGGCCTTTCTACATTTTGCTGTACAGAAGTTCAAGATAGTGCCATCTCTTTTAACAAACATTACTCCTCGCCCAATTGGTATATCATATCCGCAGAAACTGCACTTTTTAACCTTTACCATGAGAATTCAACTATTCTTTTGCTTTGAAAAGTTCGGCCTCTCCATATTTTATAACTTTAAGGTTTATTAAAGTTATATCGTGAGTTATTTCGTTACCTCTTATAGTTTTTCTTCTTTTTTGACCTTTCCTTTTAGGTTTATACCCAATACCCCGTTTGGAAACTAATATTTTTTTCTTCACTGGACCATGCACGTCTTTCCGTATTGGAAATCCTGATGTATCGCTCCCTCCTGTAATTTGAAATTCGTAATTAGGAAACCCAATAAATCCTCCTTTAATAACATCCCCAATCTTCAATCCTTCAAACCTAAATTTCTTTTCGTCAATTTGTACTAATTTAGATAATCCCTTTCCAGGACCCGTATTCCCACCAGAAATATTCAATTTGTATACTCTTTTCTCAGAACTCATTTTTATCAACCATACAAAAAGAGAATCGAGTTATTAAAAGTATGAAAATTTAAATATTTTATCGAAATAAGAATTTTGAAGGCTTATTCATTAGTTTAGCCATAAATTTAAAATTATTTATAGCTTAATTAACTTAAAAAGAAATAATTGAAGTAATCTATGCAAATCTTTGAAGTTATTGAAATAAACGAATATCCTTATATGATGACAAAAGAAATTTATGATGGCGAGATCGTGAGAGATGTTATAAAGGAGGATAAAGTTTCCCTCATCGTTGACCATAATTTGAATAGAATCTGGACGTATAATGGTTATAAGAGTTCTTTCAAATTACAAATGTATGGTGTCAAATTAGCAGAAATGCTTAGAAGACAACTTAAGTTAAAATACAACATATATCCTTTAAACAGATTTACTGAAAAAGATGAAATATTTCAGGAATTAATGGAAAAACCTCTTGGTGGAGGTATAGCACAAGCCATTGGAAAAAAGGACTTTTATGAATTTGAAGATGGATTTAAGGTGAAAGCTGATGTTAAGATCATTCCAGATATTAACGTGAAAAACGCATTAGAGTATATCAACGAAATTCCTCATCCCGAAAAATTTATAAGAAAATTTATGATTGTGGGTGGAAATATATATACAGACGAAGAAATTACAGAATCTTTTGTTACGGAAGAAAAAACTGTCGAAAAACCATTGAAATTGGGGAGATTAAATAGAGGTTTTACTTTTTTTGAAGATTACACTGCTCGATTAATAATAAATGATCGAAAAATGCAAGGTATTGAATTATATATTCACGAGAAAGATAAACGTAAGACAAAATTATTAGAGGTAAAAATTCCTATATTTGCAGAAGAAAAATTTAATAAGAACGGTTCAATGGATACATTAATCAATGCTTTTCAAATACCTGAAGAATTGCCAAAAGAAGAATAAAACTAAAAAATTTAGTTGTATTTCTACATTTAACATTATCATAATTATAGAAATTTTAATATTAGTGAATTAACTTGTTTTTATTGGAGATAAGTATTTTTTTAAATATTATCTACAAAATACAACAATATATAAAGAAAATATCTACAAATTATACAAAAATAAATGATTTAAGGTAAAAATTATTTATTGTGATACTTATGCCAAAAACTATCGAATACTATATCGGGGAAGCCTTAGTGGGTGATGGTCGCGATCCAAATATAGCTCATATAGATTTAATAATTGGTTCAAAGGATGGACCTGTTGGTGTCTCCTTCGCAAACGCTCTTAGTGAACCTTCAAAAGGACACGGTGGATTGCTAGCTGGTATCCGTCCAAACCTACTCGCGAAACCAGTAACTTTAATAGTACCAAAAGTCACAGTTGCAAAAATGGAGGATGCTAATAAAATCTTCGGGCCTGCCCAAGCAGCAGTCGCTAAGGGGATTGCGGATGCTGTAGAGGAAGGATTGATACCGATGAACAAATTAGACCAATGGCTAATTATTGCTAGTGTTTTTATCCATCCTGAAGCTACGGATTATAGAAAAATTTATCAATATAATTATGGTGCTACGAAATTGGCGATTCAAAGAGCTTTAAAACAATATCCTCCAATTGAAAAGATATTTTATGATAAGGATCGAGCAAAACACCCTATAGCAGGATTAAGAGTTCCAAGACTCTGGCGCCCTCCCTATATACAAGTAGCTTTAGATCATCCAGCTCTCGAGCGCCAAATGAAAGTTGTTAAACAATTACCTAAAAGTGATCGAATTTTACTTGAAATTGGTACACCTTTTCTTAAGAAATATGGTGTTGAATCGATTAAAAAAATACGTGACATTGCGAAAGAAAAGTTTATAGTTGCCGATTTAAAGACGTTAGATGTCGGTAAGTTAGAGGTTGATTTTGCATTTGACGCAACTGCCGATGCTGTTGTAGCAAGTGGTTTAGCTTCTACTGCTTCACTCGACAAATTCATTTTAGAAGCGCAGCGACTTGGCATTCACGCATTTGTTGACACAATGGAAGTTCCAGATCCTCTTGAGAAATTGAGTTCGCTAAGACAAACCCCGGATGTTGTAATAATTCATAGAGCAATTGATGTTGAGCAATCTTTAGAGGGAGATAAATCTCCTGATGCCCAGCAACGACAAAGATGGGCGTTGGTTTCAGAAATTAAGGAATTATACAAAGAACAAAAAAAAGCTTCAGGGAGGGATCGTGTTTTAGTTGCTGTAGCTGGAGGAATTGAGCCAAGCACTGCTCAATATGCCCTTCAGATGGGTGCTGACATCCTCATAGTGGGGCGTTTTATAGCGTCGGCAAAAGACGTTAAATTTGCCATGAGAAGGATGCTCCAAGTTTTACCGGGTTATCAAGATATTGACTTAAAACGAATACACTCTGAAGATGATGACCAAAGTGTAAAGAAGGCTACATGGGATTAATTTTTTTTAAATCTCGTTTATTCTTTTATATAATTTTGAGATTGAATCCACTTTTCTTTTTTTTGCAGCTTAATTTAAATCAAAAAGCTTTTTAAAAACAAATTCAGATTTAAAAAAAAAGAAATTAAAAAACTCTAGAGCTTTATCGGACGACTATTAGCTTGGAATACTGGTCCTATAATTTGACTGTAAAGCTTAGAGTATTGCTCTTGGTTGCTGATAATGGCTACCATTTCCGTTTCTTTTGTTGTCACGGGCGCAAGGATTACCTCTTCAGCATCTCGTGTTACAGCAAAAAAATCTCCCGCTCCAGTTAAATTGCGAAATTGAATGTTTCCCAATTGCATCATTTTCTTAATGATATCTCCGTAGGTTGCCATATCAAAAGCAGATGTAAGCATAAATCTGGCTGCTTTTTTCTGATAAGCAAATTCAGAGATAAGTTGTAAAACTTCGGGTAATACTTTAGGCATAACAATTATGATTGAAGATTTGGTTCGATACACAGCACTTTTAACTGCTGCTATCAACGCATCTCTTCCAACAGTGTGCCATGTGTTAACAATTCCTTTATCTTCTTGAACGGAACTCGATGCATTATGAATATCTTTTAACTTTGTTTCGTTAGTTTCAGCTATTTCAGTAACGTCGTCAATCGAGTTCATAAAATGAAGTGTAAAATCGGCAATAGCATCTTTTACATTCTGGGAAGTGTCCCGAGTTGTATTCGATAAACTAGTTCGTAGGGTTTCAGCGTTTTCTTTATATTTATTTTTATGATCTTCGAGCATATTAGACAACACTTTGTCCATATCAGCTGATTCCTCGTTCCAGAGGTTAATTTCAGAGTCAATTTTTTCAGAAGTAATTGACTTAGATGAGTCAAAATCAGAACGAATTTTAGCTAAACGGCTATCTACTGTATTTTTATGTTTTGATTTGAAATCGTTTATGGTGGTAATTTGATTATTGCATTCAGTGGATACATCACTTTTACCTCCAGAAAATTTAGAATCCACATCTTTGACCCAATTATCATTCTTTGTTTTTATATCGGAATCAAAAGCAGTATAATGTTTTAACGATTGTTCTTTATGTTCATTTATCGCTTCGTCATAATCCTTATGGTGCTGTTTTAATGTATTTTCTAGGGAATCCTTCAACTTTATTGTGGTATCAGAACAGTCTTTTACTCCACTCTGCAAAGTATCATCGATTTCACTTGCCATATCTGTTGCTAAAGTATCTAATTCTGCACTAATCGTTTCCTGTGCTCTTTTGTCAAGGTCTGTAGTTTCTGTAGTGAGAGAACTATTTTCACTGGACATAGTTTCTGTTACTTCTCCTTTCAATTCATCTGTAGTTGACTGGGTATCGTTGATATATTTATCGCAATCATTAACAAAATCGTCTTTAAATGGTCTTGAAATTGATGCTACTTTTTGCTCTATTACCTTCCAATCGTTAATAAATCTCATTTTTTTCTTTTTTCCAAAGAAAAAACCTACTTTCGTGATTGCTTCTGAAAAATCACTAAAACGATTTGAAGTATCAAGAAGGTTTTCAAGCAAAGTAAGAGCACTATTTTTATATTCATTTACTTGATTTTGAAAAATTGAATGTCGATCCTCAACTTTAGAATGTATATCTGACTCAACCCTACTTGTCGTGCTTTTCACATGGTTAATATGTTCCGATAATAATTTTGAGATTCTATCTTTTAAATCTGTAATAATTTTTTCCATTCTTTCTAAATATTTTTCAAGAATTTGTTCCATTTTAGGTTTAAGCTCGTTCGCAATATTTTTATGCCTCTCAACGTGGTCATCTAAATCCTTTTTCAATTCTTTTTCCAAATTTTCGACACGAGATGAAAAATCTCCTAATAATTCGTCGACTAAACTATTTAAATTATTATTAGCGGTAGTTATAGTCGATTCATTATCACTTACAAAAGAACTAGAAATATTCTTAAGATCAGTGTTTAATGTGTCTAAGATATTATGAATGTTATTTTCCAGACTTCCTGTAGAGGTATTTTGTGCCTCCTTAATTGCCTCTAATTCGCCATCCAACTGATCTGCATCAGCTTTTAATTCTGAATAATCTTTCTCAATATTATCGTGAAGTTCTTTTTCTAAAGTTTTAGAAGTTTCGGTAAACCGGTTGGTTGCTTTATCAATTCTGGCTTTTTTATCAGAATTTTTTGCGTCAGAATCATCGAAAAAAGCCTTAACTTGAGTAGCTACCGCATTCTCAACTTCCTCGATACTTTTATTTTGAATTGATTCAAGCTTCTCAAATCGACTAGATTGATCAGCTAGAGCATTATCTTTAGTACTAGCAATCTCATTTCTAAACACTTCGGATTCATTCGTAAATAATTCAAAATAAGGTTCCAACGGGACATATCTATCTACAATACCTTCTATTTTTTTTAAGAAGTTATTTTCCACGAGTTTTTTGGTTATTTCTTCAACACGAGAATACTCAATCTCACCCTCTTCAAAATACATTAGTACTTCAGATATTGTGGCTTGAGGTACTCCTAGATATTTTATGTAAACACTTATATCCTCTTCAGTCAATCCGTAACGAGTGAAGATTTCTTTAGTTATCTCTTTTAGAGACATATTTTTCACATTAGTTTTTTAGATTTGTTTTAAGATTCACTTAATATTTAATTTAAATTTTATATGAATTTACTAATATTTTATTTAAAATATTATTTAATATTATTTTCATACTAATTATTCTTTTTATATTTAGTTATAGAAAAAAAAGTTAACATTCTTAATCATTTTTTCTGTGTCTTAAAATTTGACCGTTTAAGACTCCTAAGTGGCTTCCATTTTTAGCAGTGATTTCTCCATTTACAATAACATAATAAATACCTTCTGGAAATTGACGACCATTCTGATAATTAGCTTTGTCTTTTATTTCGTCGGGTTTAAATATGACGATATCCGCCTTGTAGTTTTCTCTGATAATCCCTCTGTCTTTCAAACCTAATATCGATGCGGGTAATGAAGTCATCTTTCTAACTCCTTCTTCTAATGACACAATCTTTTTATCTCTAACATATCTTGCCAATATTTTTGGAAAGGTTCCGTAGGAGCGTGGATGAGTATTACTATCTAAAACTAAAAAACCATCAGAACCTATACACACAAAATCTTGTTGAAATAAAGATAAAATGCTCCTTCTCTCGTTCATACCTTTAAAAGAAACCATAATCGAACCCTCTTCATCTCTAATGAAATCCAATAGAGCTTCAGCTATTTCTTTTTTCGGATAAAGACTTTTCAACACATCGTTTAAATATTTTCCCTCTATTTGATGATTATGCAAAACACTGATAATTCTTACGCTATTTTTTAAAAAATTGAACATAAACTCTATCATTTTAGTCCTAGGGAGTTCTTGAATTTTAGATGTTATATTAGTTAGAAATGTTGAGGTCAACATATTGATTGTCTCATCTATGATTTTTTCTCTAGTATTTGGGTTAATTAAATTTTCTTGAAAATTTTTATAAACCCAAGGTTTTAATAAAAATCCTGCCAAACTAGTAGAACCTTCCTCATAAGGATAAATATCTGCGTAAATATTAAGACCTTCATTTCTGGCATTTATTACCATTTTAATCATCTTTGGAGTTAATTTCCATGCAAAATTACCAGCAGCCTTCCAATGAGATATCTGACCTTTAATCTTTGCATTTCTTACAATTTTAATAAATTCACCCATTCCCTCTTCTAAAATTTTTGTTCCTTCGTTTCTTATATGAGAGTCGTAAATACCTCCGTATTGTCTTACAACTTTGCAAAGTTCAATAATTTCTTCTGTAGAGGTTATAGATCCTGGGGGGTATATTAAACCTGTACTCATTCCAAAGGCCCCAGCTTCTAATTCTCTTTTAACCATATTTTTCATTGACTTCAATTCTTTTGGTGTTGCTGAGCGATTATCTAATCCTATTATACTTACTCTTATATTTCCTTGAGGTATGAAAAATGCTAGATTTGTAGAGATTCCTTTTTTTTCTATTACATCCATATATTCTTGAAGTGTATCAAATAATTGCAATTTACCGGAACCAAACACATTTTCCACGAAAGTCGAATAATAATTTCGAACTTTGTCATTAGCAGGAGCCAGTCCTATCCCGCACATTCCTACTATGAGAGTTGTAGCTCCCTGCATAATGGTTGGTTCAGCTTTGTTTGCTTCTAATATCGTAAGATCTCCGTGGGAATGCATGTCAATAAATCCCGGGGAGACAACCTTACTAGACGCATCAATTAATTCGCAGTCATCTTCCTTTAGGTTCAATCCAATCTTATCAATTCTACTATTTTTAATATAAACATCAGATTTATATCCCGGAGAACCAGTACCATCGACAATTATTCCATTTCTTATTAAAATATTCATAAGAACATCAAAAATTAAGTGTGATAAGAATTTGAGAATCAATAAATTAAATTATAAATATATGAATCTGTTTATATTTAAATTAATTGTTTAAGATTTAAAATATGAAATTGAAAGATGATATGAATTGAACTCTAAGGATGAAACTTTATTTGAAGAATATATTCCAAGAAAATCAAAATTAGCTTATGGGGCTCTTAACGGAGCTAATGGAGTTTTATCAGGGATAGCATTTTCGGCTATAACATTTTATTATAATGTTAAACTAGGATTGAGTGCCCCATTAATTGGAATCGCATGGTTACTTTTTGCCATTTGGAATACAATAAATGATCCTCTTTTTGGTTATATTCAAGACCGTACAAAATCTGAAAAATATGGAAGAAGAATTCCCTATGTTCGCTTTGGAGCTCCGATTATTGGGATTTTATTTATTATTTGTTGGTTTCCTTTTGTTGATAGAACTGATGAGTTAGGGCTCTTTTTAAATCTTTTAATTGTACTTCTATTATTTGATACACTATTTACTATAATAGGTCTTATTGGATTTGCCTTACCTGCAGAAATGAGCATCACCCAAAAAGCTCGCGCTGAACTTGTAGCCTATGGAGTAATTTTCACTTCAATTGGATTCCTAATTTCTTTTATAATACCAGTTTTTCTTTTAACGGGCGACAAATCTACCAATATTGATCCAATGTTTTTAATTGCGATGATTTTAATTGGAATAGTATGCGCTTTTATTATTTTTATGAGTAGTTTTTTCTTAAAAGAAAATCTTTATACTCAACTTGAAGAACCATTAGGATTAATTGATACTATAAAAGAAACATTTAAAAACAGACCATTTTTAAAATATGAAATTAGTAATTTTTCTTTTCTACTTGCTCAAACAATTTTTACAACGGGGATATTTTACTATATTAATTTTGTTTTAAATTTAAGTGGATTTTTAACGATAGTTCCGTTGCTGCTAGTCTTTTTAATGGTATTCATATTCACTCCCATATTCAGTAAAATTGCTGGAAAACATGGATTTAAAAAAGTTTATATATTTGGTCTTGCATTTACTGGTGTAATTTCTATCAGCTTCTTATTCTTAGGTTGGTCTTTTTTAACTGCGATAATTCCATTGCTTTTATTAGGAATTGGATTTTCTGCATTAATTCTTTTAAGACCTGCTATAATGGCTGATGTTATTGATTTTGACGAAACTCGTACTGGTAAGCGTAGAGAAACGAGTTATGGTGGAATGAATGCTGTAATTGAAAAACCAGCAATTTCTATAGCAAATTGGATTTTTTTATTTGTAATAGCGTACTTTGGATTTCAAGCAAAAGCACAAACACAATCAAAAAATGCACAATTGGGAATAATGATTGCATTAGCATTAATACCTGCGATTTTTGTTCTGTTTAGTGCATTAATTATGAAATATTTCCCTTTAGATGGTCCAGAATGGAATAAGCAAAAATTGGAACTTAAAAAGATCCACGATGAGAAGGAAAAAAAATATATCAAATATCTTAAGGAACAAGGTAAAATTTAAAATTATTGTTTATATCTTTCTTTTGTCCCTACTATTTGGACTTTTTGAAAAATAACTACAGCAACTAATATTAATCCGGTGCCAACTAATGCTAATATTAATCCATAGGATATTGGTGATTCTGGACCAAAGAGTTCAAAGAAAATTGATATTATTAACATAGAAGTAGCAGAGGCCAACGATCCTGTCATTATAAAAGCTCCTGAATAAATTCCGCTCAAAGACTTCCCTTCAGATTTTAATTCTGCAGAATCAATCATATCACCTATTATTGCAAATGGAAAAATCATAGTTCCAACTAAACAACAGAGGCAAAGGGATATTATAGTGATTCCTAATACAAAAATTATTACATGCGCCATTGGTATAATTAAGATTAATATAAGAGAGAACGATATACTGGAAAATATTAAGCAAATAGTAAAAGTTTTTCTAAGAGTTAATTTTTGCGAAATTTTTTGCCATATTACAAAAGAAAAAATTGTTGATATAAAAGCAATCATAATTAAAATTATAAATTCAAAGCCTCTAAGGTCTAGTATAAAAGTTGCCATATTTAAGACTAAAAATTGAAAAGCTACAAAAGGAATCCAAAATATGAAAAATGTAATTAACCAGATCCTATAATTCTTATCTTTTAATGGTTCCATAAGTCCTTTTAATGTTTCATTTAAAGTTCTTATTTGTTTTTTATTCATCTTAGGTTCTTTTATTATAAGCATCATCAGCATAGTGAAAACTAAAAATATAAATCCAATAAAAAAAACAAAAGAGAAGATTTGAGAGTATATCACCCTACCCGAAGGGGAATCTTTATAATATAAATCAGGATCGTCTCTCGAAAGATTTTGAGTAGCATTGCTCATTAAAATGAATGGTCCAATTGTACCCAGTGTTATTCCTAAAATCGCCAAGATCATATTGATCATGCTAACTTTAACTCTATTTTGCTCATCAGTGCTGAGATCTGGAAGTAGAGCAAATGTAGAAGATTGAAAAGCCGCTACTGAAAGGCGAAACAAAATGGCGAAAATTGTAAACCAAAGTATTAATGGTATATAAACTTGCCCATATTTTGTATCAGGAATTGGCGGGATCCAGATAAAAATAAATGTAATTGCCATTAATGGTCCAGAAATTAGCATTACTTTTTTTTTCCCTATTTTATCTGCTATAGCACCACTAATTACACACATGAATGCATAAAAATACAAAGCGACCGCATAAATGCCACCTGCTACAATCGGAGGTTGTCCCAACACATTAATATAAAAAATTAGAGTAAAATTTACAGCTATTGCTAATATTGCTTGCAAACCTGCGTTAGGTAATCCATAAATTATTGCTTTTCCTGTTGATAATGTTCTATGTTCAAAGAGAACTTGATTTTCTACAATTTTATTTTTCTCTGTTGTCATATTTATTCTTGATTTAACTATTATCTCTAAAAAAAGAAGGAAATAATATTAATATTTCAATAAATAATAGAATAAAATATGAAAAAGAAAGAAAATAATGAAGCTCGCGAAGAATACCAAAAAGTTCAAATCATTAATTCAAAGCAAAACTATACCTCTTCTTATATTAAAGATAAATTAAAAGAATTAGAATTTGTTGCAGATGAATTAATTAAGTTTGCTATGTGGAGATGGGAAAGAACTCCAAATAAGAAGGATAAAGTATTAAAAGAAACAGAAGAGTGGTTAACTCAGAGAATCGGACAAGGATCAATTGGACCAGCAACAGCTGCAGCGGAACCATTATTAAGAGAAAAATTAGAGGAATTGCGTTCATTATTTAATAAAGGATTCTATAAATAAAATAAGAATATAATACATTTGTAATTGATAAATTAGATATTTTATATCATAAATATTGAGTGCTAATATGATGATAGACCCAGAATTATTTTTAGAATTTTTGAAAGGAAGGAGGTCTATAAGGAATTTTCAAAGCAAACCTCTTTCCGATAAAGATATAGATATGATTCTAGAGGCTGGTAGATGGACTCCGAGTGCATCTAATGTACAACCATGGGAATTTATTGTAATTAAGAATCGAGACATCTTAAAGCAAATTTCTAAAACAGGAATCTATGGAGGTCCTCTGAGAAAAGCACCCATGGGAATTGCGATAGTAGGAAAAAAACAAGAAAATCCTAATTGGTATATTCAAGATACCTCCTTAGCTTCTATGAATATGATGTTAATGGCTTGGACTCTAAACATTGGTATGTGTTGGATGGGAAGTATGGATAGAGAATTCGCTAAAGAATTGTTAGGGCTAGGTAAAGATGATTTTCTCTTAACAATTTTAGCTACAGGATATATTAGAGGACAAATTCCTAAGCCGAGTCTTAGAAAAAGCTTAGATGAAATAAAAAGAGAAATAATATAAAATCTATATTAATCTTTATCCTTAAATGGGTATTGTAACCTCGGCAAGTTCTTCAGGTGCTCGAGTGAGTTTCATATTTCCATCATCAGTGATTAAGACACTATCAGAGTGCCGAAAGCCACCTATGCCAGGAATATAGATTCCGGGTTCAATGCTGACTAACATCCCAGGTTCAAGTTTCCGAATATAACCTTCAGCAATATATGGTGCCTCGTGTCCGGTGATTCCTAAACCATGTCCCGTGCGATGAATGATGTAATCTCCATATCCTCGGTCAGTGATGAATTTTCGCACAGCCTTATCAATCTCATTCATTAGAGCTCCAGGCTTAGCGAGTTCATATGCTAAAGCCCTGGCTTCAAACATAACTTCAAAAGGTTTCTTGGCGTTCTCAGGAACAAATCCTAAAAAAAACGTTCTTTCAACCTCTACTCCGTAGCCATCTATTTGACCGCTCACAATGGAGACATGAGGTCCCCCATCCTCCATCTCTTGAAAGATAGTGGGAATTTTATGAGGATCATGAGAGATTTTTGGTGGCCAAACAGCTCCAACAACTCTTGTTACAATCATATTTGCGTTAGGAATATCTGCTACAATCTTTTTCGTCATAGCACTCGTTACTTCTTGGTATATTGCGAATTCCAGCACCTTAGGTTTGCAAACCTTCAATAGAACTTTATGGCCTTTATTTACTACTCGGCAGGCATGAATGGTCCGCCCAATCTCGTAATCAGATTTTATGAGCCGCACCTCTTCTATAATATCAGATATTATTTTCTTTCCGGGTGTTTTTTCATAAATTCCCATAGGCATGGCTGATTCTATTCCAACGCAGGTATTCTCCTTTACAAGAGAGCGATAGTAATCAAACCAATTCTTTCCTTCAGGTGCAGGAAACTCGTAATAGCTTAAGAAATCTAAATCGCACCGAGCTCGAGTCTCAACGTGGACTTTTTCTAATAGAGGGACCACCATTTTTGGAGTTCCACTTTTTGTAATAACTAAAATAAAAGGACGCTCGTGGACGTAATTGGCAAAATTGGTAAGGAAATATATGTTAACAGGGTCAAATGAGACATAATAATCTAAGTTCTGTTCCTCCATTAAACTTCTCACCTTTTCTAATCGGTGAGATAATTCTTCTCGGCTCGGTGGTGTTGTAATAGGTTTAAGGTGACTATTCATTTTATTTAACCTCTTATCTCACGAAATTTACCTTAATATTTAAAAAAATTGACTAATATTATTAATTAGCATCTTTCGAAGAAAAAAATAAATAGATTAGCTTAAAATAAAACCATTATTTTTTTTTTCAATTAAATTTTTTTTTAGAAATTTATCAAAATGCTTTTCAATCATTATTCTTTCAGCTATTATTTCGTATGTTTCCCATTCACTGTATCTTTTATATATAATATTTTTTTTAATCAAATCCTGTGGGTTTAATGGATTCTTTTCTGAAAGATACGACAAAACACATTCGTCATTTTTATATATAATTGATTTATAATTCTCTAATTCTTCTTTTATTAGTTTCTTACCTTGAAATATTCCTTTATGACTTGAAATTGCGAGTTCTATATCTATATTCTCTAATTTTTCTACAGATTCTTCATAATCAATTAAGTTTGAATCAATACACCCATAAAAAATAAACCTCGTGAGATCAATATCCGCTAAAAAAGCAATTTTTGAATTTTTTTCATAAAAACAACAATGACCCGCGGTGTGACCGGGAGTATGAATCACTTTTAATAGGTAATTGTTAATTTCAATTAGTTCATTATGTTCTATCGTTTTACTTATTTCGGTATTTTCTATTTTATACCCTTCTATAATTGGATCTAATGCATTTTCTGCAATTGTACCATCCAGGCCGTAATAGGGGATCATTTTATTTATATCTTCTATAATGTGCTTATCATCACCGTGGCATAAGTACATAGCATTTTTAAATAATCTATTACCTGAGATATGATCTTCGTGCCAATGACTTAAAATTATGCAATTTATGGAGAAATTTCTTTTTAATTTGCGTAAATGTTTGCTTGAAACTCCTGTATCAATTAGATAATCTCCAATTAACATTGAGTGGGAATATGGATATCTTCCATCCCTTTCACCTCTAATAAAAAAAATGTCCTTAAACTCATCTGATAAAGGTTGTATAATATCCTTCAAAAAACATGCCTTAATTAAGAGAATTGGTTATGATAAAGATTTTAATCTCTTAAATTTTTACATTTTTTGCGTTAATTTTAAAGTTTCTATATTATTATTAAATTATTTTAATGCGTAATAGCAACGTTTAGGAGAATGAACCTTACCCTGTTCCCTTAATTCTTTAATAATTTTAGAAACTTCTTTTGATTCGATACCAGTTTGCTTTGCGATATCTCCTGGTCGTAAAGGCTTATTAGAATTTTGGAAAACTTCCAACACTTTATCTTTTTCTGTCATAAGTTTATTTCAATCAAAAAGGTTTAAAAAAATTTTAGTATTAAATAAAATTTTTCAGTCAGTTAAGTTATTTTCTTATTTATCATTATATTCTAAATCTTTAAGTCAAACTATTTTACTCTGTTCAATAGTATCTTTGACTTGAAATTTGAGATGATCTTGAACGAAATCTCCGATGCTTTTCCACGCTTTTATGCTTTCTTCTAAATCATCAGCAAAACTCTGGAAAACATGAGTCATTCCTTCATACACTTCTAAAGTTACATCAACACCAGCTTCTTTTGCCCTATCCGCCAATAGTATTGAATCGTCTAAAAGAACTTCAATACTTCCCGCCTGAATCAAAAGGGGAGATAAATCATGTAAATCTGCATAAACTGGAGATATAAACGGATTTTTTAAGTTTTCCCTGTTTGCATATACTCTTGCCATAGGTTTTACTCCAACTGCTAATTCAGGCTCGTAATTATAATACTTTTTAAGAGATTTTCCTCGAGCTCGCAAATCAACCCATGGAGATTGCATAACCGCAGCTGCAGGCAATGGAAGTTCTAGTTCTCTAAGTTTTAACATAGTTGCCATCGTTAAACCTCCACCAGCTGACTCTCCGCAGATTATTATATTTTTAGGATTAATTCCTAAATCTAACAACCAGTGATAAGCGTTTAAAGAATCTTTCAATGCCGCGGGATAAGGATGTTCTGGAGCTAATCTATATCCTACATTTAAAACTCGCATTTTACATTGTCTTGAATACAAGTATGATGACCAGCGACGTGTTGGAAGGGTCCCCATAATGTACCCTCCTCCAAATAGATGAAAAAAGATCTTCTCTTCAGATGCTTGGGGTACATATATCCACTCCGATTGAACTCCTCTCGTATTGACAATTTCAAACGCTACATTTTCAGGAATTCGCTTAGCTCTTTCAAGATCTAACGCAGCCGCGATATGTCGGTTATATTTCAATATTAAATCCCAATCGCACTGCATGCTTGTGATTACTTCTAATGATACCCCATTTTTCTTTGCGAAATCTTCACCCGCTTTTAACTGTAATTTAAAATCATTCTCTAATAATTTTCCTAATTGAGGATGTACTTTTGAGACTTCTAGATACGACATGTAATTACCTCACAATACAATTAATTAAGTAATAGTTAAAATCTATAATTCAGCTTTTGATATAATACTTCTTTAATGTTAAATATGAGTTAAAAAAATTAATAACTTTTAGCAATATAGACTGTACATGTTGCTGGTTCTCCACAAATTATACAACTTGCGAATTCGTGTTTTTCCTCATCCACTCGCTTCCCTCTCACAAAACCACCAACTTCTTTTTCGACAACTTCAGCGCAATGGTAGGCTTTCATGTCAATTGAGCAAAAGCCGCAACAAACTATTTTACCTTGTTCAATTGCCTCTTTAGCAGAATCTTTCTCATAACACAATTCAATTTGCTCTTCAAAATCAAGTAATTTTATTTCTTTTATCTCCTTAGTGAAGTTTCTGGCTAGATTATCAATTTTTGTTTCTAAATCATTCTCGCTAACAATATATTTTTGCCCATCGTGTCTTTTTACAATAACCACTTGTTTTTTTTGGATATCTCGCGGACCAACTTCAATCCTGAATGGCACTCCTTTCATTTCCCAATAATAAAATTTACTCCCTGGAGACTCATCTGAATCATCTAGTTTAACGAAGTATTTATCCCTAATTTTCTCATAAATTTTCTTACATTTTTCTAATACGTCCTTTTCTTTTCCTTTAACTAATATCGGAACTATTACAACTTGTACTGGAGCTAGATCAAAGGGCAAAATTAAACCTTTATCATCCCCTAAATAAGCAACCATTGCCCCATAAATCCGACTAATAGCGGGGCCATAGCACGTTTGATAACCATATTTTTCTTTTCCATCTTTATCTATAAATTTCACATCGAATGGTTTAGAAAAGTTCTGACCAAGTAGGTGAGTTGAAGGAAGTTGCAGCACCTTACCAGATCCCATAAGAGCATCCGCTGCGTATGTAATTATCGCACCAGCGAATTTATCCCATTGAGGGCGTTCAAAAAAGATTATTGGAATACAAAATTCATCCTGAAGCATTTGATAGGTCATTTCCATGTCTTCGTGGACTTGAGCGATTGCCTCCTCTTCTGTGGAAAAAACATCGTGGGCTTCTATCCAATGAAATTCTCTACCTCTAAAAAATGGACGTGTCATTTTCCCTTCATATCGCCATACCTGACATGATAGGTATCTTTTGAATGGCAAATCTTTATAACTTCGAATCCAAAGGCTATACATTGGATATAGTGCTGTTTCACTTGTGGGACGAAGCGCTAATTTTTCGTTTAAAGGACCGGAACTTCCTGCCTCAGTAACCCAAAACACTTCAGGGGCAAAGCCTTCCACGTGGTCTGATTCTAAAATAAGATTACTTTCGGGAATTAAAGAAGGCATTGTTAATGGTAAATGGCCATTTTTTTCTAAAAGGTCCTCATATTTTCTATACATTTTCCTAATGCTAATGGTAGCCCAAGGTCTATAACAAATAAATCCTTTTACATTATATCTAATATCTGCCAGTTCAGCTTTATTAATAACTTCTGTATACCACGCTGAGAAATCCTCTTCTTTTGAAACTGTTATACCTGTTATTGGAGATTCTTTCTTCTTTTTAGCCATAGTTATCATTTAAATGAATTATCTAAAAATTAAATATTTAATGAGAAATAGAATAATTGAATCGATTTTTAATTAATAATGATATTATCATCCTTATTAATTATCTGGTAATAGATGGGCATTTGTAAGTATATAGGTATCTTGAATTTTCACTTCATACCCCTTTGATTCTAAATATTTTTTTAATACTTCTCCAATTTTCTTCAATTTTTGTGAATCAGCGGACTCAACAGAATAGCTTATTACTGATTTTGCTGATTTTAATGAATTAATTTTATAAGAACTACTTGCTATATTAATATTAACCCTGTTGGCACCAGTAATCTTTGCTATTTTTTTAATCTCTTCTTCTATTGAGCCAAATGTAAAGAATTCTCTACTCTTTTTATCAAATTTTTCTGCTATTATCCTTTCTAAATTTTCTCTTGTTTGCTTATCGTAAAAAGAAGTTAATTCAAGTTTACAGATGTCTCTATATTTTCCTGATATTAAAGAATTTTTATGTTCAACAAATTTTATTATTGTTTCATAATATTCTTGTGAGATTTTTTGAAAATTTTCAACATTTCTAATAAAATCAGTTAGATAATCAATTAAATCAAAATAAAATTTTAACACAGATTTAATATTTAATTTTTCATTCATATCTTTTATTTCTGGATAATAATGTTTAAGTATAAGATTTATATTTTTATTAAAATCGGCGCATACTTTTGCGATATTATCTACAACCGCAACAGATCTCTTATTTAACAATTCAAGTAAATATTCTTCCCATTGAGGTAATTCTTCTTTAAATATCTCGTTAATCTTATTAATGTATTTTTTCTCAATATAAGACATATGTAAAAAAAATAACATTTTTTATTTATAACATTATTTAATAAAGAAATAAGAAGAATATATAATGAAAACAAATCACTATTAAAAGGGAGAAGTATATGAAAATAAACCTGCATCACGCTCATTTATTTGCCTCAGATATTAATGAAAGCATCCAATTTTATCATGACATGTTCGGAGCAGAGGTGCTATTCGATCTAGAGATGGCGGGGGCTAGAAATGTGATGATTGCTATCGGATCCTCAAAAATAAACTTCTATGATCAGCCACCAAAAGACCAAGGGAGGGGTGTTGTTCATCATTTAGGGATCGAAACAGACGATTTGGAAGCTCTCGTAGAACATATGGAAAGCAAAGGGTTTGAGTTTAAAAGATCGATCAAAAGTTTGGGTGTATGGAAGTACGTCATGGTGGAAGCTCCAGATCACATACTTCTGGAGGTTTTTGAGGTTGTAAAGAAAAAAATACCCGAGGATCAATACAAAGCAATCTCATCGTTAAATCCCGAGCTCTAAATATTTTATACGCCCGTTTTATACTCCATGAGGTTGTATCAGAGTTTATTTTTAAATAAATTTAAAGATTTATTTAAAAAAAAATGAAAAAAAAAATAAAAAAAGCCAACAAGAAGTAGTTCCAAAAAAAATCGAATGTTTTACAGCTTATTTTTAATTTGTTTTGAACGAGACCTTAAAGTAACTTCAGTCACCTTTGCAACTTCAGAGACCTCAGCTTGAGTCTTTCTGCAGTTGCTTGCTTTCGCTGCCATATAAATTACAGAAGCAGCTAATCCTTTAGGGTCCTTCCCGGTTCTTAAAAGACCATTCTTCGAGGCTTGAACTAGCATGTTAATCGCTTTCTTTTGCGTCTCCATTGACAACCCTAAATCGTTTCCAAAACGAAAGACTAATTGTTCTGCGGTAATTGGTTTGTATTTCAAATTGAGCTCTGGAAGCACTTCTTTCACGACCATCCCTAAGGAGCGATGTACAGTTCTTCTAGGAGTCATAGAAGCTTCGCATACTTCCTCAAGTAATCTTGGAAACTCGTGTACTCTTATCGCAGCGTACAGAGAAGCGCTAATGAATCCGTCAATTGATCTACCCATAGTGAGTTTTTTCCTCGCTACAACGGAATAAATCTTCCAAGCAGTCTCTTTGATATATTCAGGCGTATTAAGCTTGCTAGTAAGCATTTTTAATTTAGGCTTTGCCTCCCAGAAATTCCTTTCAATTGAAGAAATTAAAGAATTTTGAATTTTTGATAATCTAGAAAATAATGTCTTGCCTTTAGCACCGATTAAGCGCCCTTTGCTGTCGATCTTACTATTAGGTAACATTGTACGAGGTCCGAATTCTCTCCATCTAGGTTCAGTACGCCTTCGTTTGTTTACCTCTTCTACTGTATAAGCTCTTCTTTCATTTCCAACGAGGTTTCTCCCGATAACCATTCCACAATTTAAACAAATATTGTCCCCATCTTTAGCCTCGATACTAGGACTGTTACAGCATTGCTCTACATCCTGTATTTCTTTTTTGGAACTTTTTAATCGATCTTTATAACTCATACTTTTTCACTTTCTCGATATTTGACATTGATCAAATTATACTTCTTTTTAATCAACGGTTTTTTATTTGCGATAGTATTTTTTTCTATCTCAGTAATTATTTTTTTTCTTTTTTATTATTCTTTATTTTTATTATTATTTAAATATGTTGTTCTTTTTTGGTCTTTTTAGTGAGCAACAGACATGTTTTTCCCATTGTTTTCCCACATTATTTCATCATTTGTGAATAATCGCTGTTCTCATGATTATCAAAAAAATCTAGATTAATATATTTGTTTGTTATTAGTTATAAAAAATCAAATTTTTTGGTTTCAAATTCCCTATTTTTGAGAATTTTTTTAGCATTAATTATTATATTGCTAATAAATTCATTGACTGAGATTGATTTTTTTATATGACCTGAAGCCATACTCCCTACGGTAATGTCTCTATAATTAAAATCAAAGATTTTCTTATGATAATCCTCGTCAAATATATTTTGTGTTATAATCTTTTTTTTATAGTTTTCTGGAGCTGGACATTCTTTTGTTGCCAATATTGCGGTGCCAAAGCAAACTGCTTCTGCCCCCATTGCTAAAGCCCCAAGAAATCCTCTAGCATCACCAATTCCGCCAGCAGCAATGATTGGGACTTGAAGTAAATCTCGTGCCATTGTAATGTTAATTAGAGTTGTATTTTGGTAAGGATTTTTAGCTCCAGCACCTTCAATTCCTACCAACGTTATAGCATCTACTCCATATTTTTCTGCTGAAACCGCATGTTTTACAAGTGCACATTTGTGGAACCAATAACATCCTGCTTTATGGAGTTTTTTCCCTATTTTATTCGCTTGATAAGCTGAAGTGGTACAAACTTTAACACCCTCCTCAATAGCAATATTTATATAATCTAAGTAGGAATCTTCAGTTCTTAGTCTCGGATTGCTTTTAGCCATTTCCGAAGATACAACAGAAAAATTAACACCAAATGGATTATTTGTTAGTTTTTTTGTTAATTCAAGTGCTTCTCGGAATTTTTCTTTAGTATTGTAAATTGATGCTGTAATAATTCCAAATCCTCCCGCATTTGAAAAGGCAGCAGCAAACGGAGCAGTTCCAATTCCTGCAAAAGCTCCCATCATAATTGGATATTTTGATCCTGTCATTTGTATTATTCTATTTTCCTTATTTATTAATCCTTTTTCAATTTTTTGCTCTGATTGATTTATAATATTCCCGATAAATTCTTTTAAGGAGATGATTTTTTTACAGTGTCCAATCGCCATTGAGCCAATGGGAGAATCTTTTAATTGTAAATGATATATTTTCTTATAATATATTTCATCAAATATATCTTGATTTAATATTTTATTTTTCCATCTAGTTGAAGCAGGGCTCTCAGTTGTAGCTATTATCGCGCTGCCAAAACATACAGCGTCAGCACCCATAATAAGAGCCGCAAGAAACCCTCTTGCGTCGCCAATCCCCCCTGCTGCGATTATTGGAATTTTTAACAATTTTTTCCCCATTGTTACGTTTATCAGCGTAGTATTTTGATTAGGATTTTTGAATCCAGTTCCTTCAAGACCTACTAGCGTTATTGCATCAACTCCTGATTTTTCTGCCGCTAATGCGTGTTTCAATGTAGTACATTTGTGGAACCGATAACAATCTGCATTTTTTATTTTTTTTCCAAGTTTAGGAGCGCGATATGCTGATGTTGTAAATACTTTAACTCCCGCATCAATTGCGATGTCTAAAAAATCCATGTAAAATTCTTCAGTCCAACTTCTCCCCCCTCTTCGTAGATAAGGAGGCGTTATTGTAAAATTTACACCAAATGGTTTGTCAGTCAAAATTTTCATTTTTTCAATTTCTTTTCCAAACTCATCAGCATTATTAAAATTTAGAGCAGTAATAATTCCTAACCCTCCCGCATCCGAAAAGGCCGATGCAAATTCCGCTCTTCCTAAAAAAGCAAAAGCACCCATGATTATAGGATACTTAGTTTCAGTCATCTCAGTTATATTAGTATTCCATATCAATGTTCTCACATGTTTTTTTAGAAAAAGTAATAATTAGAATATTAAATTCATAAAAATTTTTATTAATGAAAAGAGATGTATAAAATAAAAAACAATCCCAAGATTATTTTATGGTTGACATAGTATTTGTCGGGATGGTTTTTGAAACCATTATTATAACAATTGCGTTAATTTTATTGAGTTTCATTTTAAAAAAATATATAGAATTGAAGAATCGACCGACGTTATATCTATTTCTGATTTTTTTAAATATATCTATTGCAATTATTTTTTCTTGGCTTTCGAAGATTATTGTCCTAACTACAGATATTAAATATATATATAATGACCCAAATGCTAGATATCCAAATACGCCAATCTATTGGATTCTTCTGAGAATAGTAGATTTTAGAATTGCTCTTGATTTTTTAGCATTAGCTATAATTTTTTCATACATTTTTAAAGTAAATGTTTTTCAGGAAAGTTACAATAAGGTTCATAAATTTATTTTTTTTGGGTATGCTGGCTTTACTATTTTCTTTTCAACATTTATCTACGAACGAGGTAATACATCTTTGGATGCTTTTAATTTTTTTTTTATCTTCTTACTTGTTGCTATAATATACATACCTTTTACAATAAGAGCTATTATGAGTTATAAATATTCTACTGATCCATTTATTAAAAACAAATTATTATCCTTGGTATTAATGTCCTTAAGCTTCATAATTGTTATATTGAATTTCTTAATCGATCGAATTTTGGTATTAATGGGAAGCCCACATTTTACGATTTTTTATTTTCTGGCATGGATTTGTTTAATTATAGGAATTATTTTTGCTTACATTGGATATATTAAACCTAAAAGCAAAGAAGTATAAATCCTATAATCATTTAATTTTATTAGATTTATCTTGGTTAAAACATAATGTTATTTTTCTTTAATCAGTTTTATAGTTGCAATAAAAATTCCTATCAACAATGGTAAAGGCGCAAGTAAACCTAATATAATGTATGATCCATCATTTTGAGCATATACTACGTTAAGTGCCTGCAAAAAAACTAACACATAAATAGCTAGCATCACTATAATCGGGATAAATTTCACTCTATCTTTCATTCTTCATCATCTCGTTTAAATTGAGCCAATAGGCATAAGATCTACTCCAACAAAAAAAGGTGATATAATTAAATATACTAAAAATATTAAAAAAAAACAAATAAATAAAAAAACTGGGATATACCCAAAAAATATTATTGCGGATTTGTTTTTTCCTTGATTCTTGATTTTTTTTTCATTTAAGACAAAATAATAAATAATTGCGAATAGAAATATTACGAAAAACCAACCAAGAAAATTGTAAAATGGAATTGAAAAAATTGAAAATGTTTCATTTGGTTCCATTAACCAAACCCAAGATCCCTTTGAATCAGGATATCTTGAGATTGAACCTAAATTTACCATTACTGGATCCATAAAAAGATCTAAAGAAACTGCTAAAATCCCAGCAATTAAAGCATGGAAAACATAATTATGATTTGGAAATATTATTTCTGCTATATAAACACATGACCATGCAATAATAAACCAAGCTAAACAAGTAGCGAGCGGAATTTCAAAAAACCATAAACCTCCTCTGGTAAAGAAATAAGTTTGAAATGGAATAATCTTGAACCTCCCTCCCAATATCCAAAAACATTCTTCTAATCCCGTAAAGACTATAGAACCGAAGAAGAAACAAGTAATTCTATATTTTCCATGCGTTTTATATCCGTGATATATTATTAATATAACTAAAAATGAAACAAAAACATCAATCAAAATTAAATCGATCCAAAAGGGTTCATAAGTGTATGGACCTCGAACATTTGGAACTTGTAACACATGTGGAAAAAGATGGTGTAATATTGTTGAGATTATAATTACTGGAGCCAATACAATTGAATTAATCATAATGAATTTATTGTCGTATTTCATAATATGGGCTCTAAATTTTCGATATTTTTGTATAAGAAATCTGTAAGAATATTTTTAGATGAAATAAATTGAATTTAATTTTATTTAAAATTTCACAGATTTTAATAATATGCGCAGAATAATTTAGTTCACCTAAAATTAAAAAGTAAAGGAGAACAAGGTTCTATCTATTTTATTAAACACAAATTTATGCTACTTGATTATAATAGTAATAATTCAAGCTCTTCTTTTCTAAATTATATTTTCAAATCGTAAAGAATTTAAGAAAAATAAGATATTTAAAAATTGAACAAATCTTATTAAAAGAAAATTTTCGTTCAAGTAAATGAATGACTCAGAGTTTAATAAAGAGATTGAAAAGTTAGGCAGAAAAAAATTAAATTTGCTCTCTTCAGAAGCATTAGAAAATTCCATTAAAAATTTGACAAATCCTCGTTTTTTAGGATCTATTCATATGAAAAATTTACGCCCTAACACTAATTTTAGCTCAATAGAGAATTTATTAAAAGGAGAACTCGAATTAAAAATTAACAAATCCTTAAAAAACACAATTTTCAATCCTATTGCAAAGATCTTAATCATTTTAATGATAACTTTTAATATAATATGGATTACTATTTTCTTTCTACTATAGCTTCAAAAGAGAGATGAATAAATCCAAAATTTTTTTTTAAAAAGGCTATAGAATTAATAAGCAGAAACTAACTTTATCAATTAGAAAATATATTCTATTAAATTAAATTTTAAAAAGATCTAACTTATTTATATTTAGATTAATAGGTTTTATATAATTTGATTTTCGAAAAGAAATCTCGTTAAAAAGGTAGCCTACAATTGAAATACGACATTGTTATTATCGGTGGTGGAGTCATTGGATGTTGCATTGCTCGCACTCTTTCAAAATATGATTTAAAAATAGCCTTATTAGAAAAAGAAGCCGATATTGCTTCTGGAACCACTAAAGCTAATTCAGGTGTTATTCACGCGGGGTATGCTTCTGAAAGACAATATATTAAGCGTCATTTATGCATTAAAGGGAATAAGTTATATACCCAAGCTCAAGAAGAGTTAAATTTTCCTTTCCAACGAATCGGTTCATTTGTAGTTGGGTTTGAAGATGAACAAATTAAAGATCTAGAAGAATTGAAAAAAAAAGGAATGGAAGATGGAATTCATGATCTAGAAGTAATCCTCGATAAAAAGAGAATTTTAAATATGGAACCTAATATAACAGATGAGGTAGTTGGTGTCCTACACGCGCCTTCAGCTGGACTTGCAAGTCCTTATGAATTAACGTTTGCGTTAGCAGAAAATGCTGCAATGAATGGAGTAAAATTTTTCCGCAATCATGAAGTTATTAAGATTAAACATCAAGATTATACTTTCAGCGTAAGGACAATAGGAAGAGAGGAGTTTAAGACGAATAATCTTATTAATGCTTCTGGCCTTCATGCAGCACATATTTCTAGGATGTTAGGATTAGATTATTTCGAGATAATGCCAAGAAAAGGTGAATATATTCTATTTGATCGCAACGCAATTCATCTGAATAAAATATTATTTCCAACTCCAACTAAGGTATCGAAAGGAATATTGGTTTGTCCAACTTTACATGGAAATACGTTTGTTGGACCTAATGCTCAAAATATTACTGATTTAGAAGATATTTCAACCACAGAAGCGGGTTTAAAGGAAATTTTAGAGGGAGGAAGAAAATTAGTACCTAACTTGCCTGCAAGGAGTTCCATTAGAAGCTTCGCAGGTCTTAGAGCAGTACCTAATACATATGATTTTATAATTGATAATACAGATGTGTATGGTTTTATAAATGTTGCGGGTATATTATCCCCTGGTTTAACAGCAAGTTTCGCAATAGCAGAAAAAGTTGAAGAATTTCTCGAATTGTTAGGTGTTGTTATGAAACTTAAAGACGATTATAATCCAAATAGACCTAAACCCGAACGATTTAAAGATTTTAATAAGGAGGAATTAGATAAAAAGATAACAGAAGACTCTACGTGGGGGAGAATAATTTGTCGTTGCGAAACTATTCCGGAAAGAGAAATTCTGAATGCGATTCATGCCCCAGTAGGGGCGACCACTGTTGATGGAATAAAGTTCCGATGCCGCCCGGGGATGGGTCGTTGCCAAGGAGGATTCTGTCGTCCTCGAGTGATTGAAATATTATCGAGAGAGCTAAATTTACCGTATGAAGAAATAACAAAAAAGGGTGAAGACACACAATTCTTAATAGGACATACAAAAGATTTTATTTTAGAAGAGATACAAGGAGAAGAATAATGAAAAAATATAAGGTTGATGTCGCTGTAATTGGAGCTGGTGCAGCGGGTTTGGCGGCTGCTATTGAAATAAAAAAGGCTGGATTAGGCGTATTAATTTTAGAAAGAGATAAAGAATTAGGAGGTATCACATTACAATGCATTCATAATGGTTTTGGGCTACACGAATTTGGAGAAGAATTGACTGGTCCGGAATATATTCAGAGATTTATTAATGAAGTCAAACAATTAGATATACAGTATAAACTCGATACTATGGTAATTGAGTTTACGCAAGACAAAAATGTTTATGCTGTAAATAAAGAAGAGGGTCTCATGGAAATTGAAGCAAAAGCAATAATCTTAGCTATGGGTTGTCGTGAAAGAACAAGAGGGGCAATCAATATACCTGGATTTAGACCAGCTGGAATTTACACAGCCGGACAAGCTCAAAGATTCGTAAATATGGAAGGTTATTTGCCTGGTCGTTCTTTTATTATTTTAGGAAGCGGAGATATCGGTATGATTATGGCAAGAAGATTGACATGGGAAGGCTGCCAAGTAAAAGCAGTTGTTGAGATAAATCCTTACGTAAGCGGTTTGATCAGGAATCAAGTGCAATGCTTAGAAGATTACGACATACCACTCATATTAGGTTATACAGTAACTAAAATTCATGGTGATGAACGCGTTCAGGGTGTAACCATTTCGAAAGTTGATCGAAATTTTGATAGAATTATTGGTACAGACAGATTTATCGAGTGTGATACTTTACTGTTATCAGTTGGTCTAATCCCAGAAAATGAATTAACGCTACAAGCTGGAGCAGAGATATCTGCCATGGGAGGTCCGACCGTTGATAATAATTTAGAAACGACAATAGAAGGGGTTTTTGCCTGTGGTAATGTATTACAAGTTCACGACCTAGTCGATTTAGTTACTACTGAAGCAAAAAGAGCAGGATTAAATGCGGTTGAGTATATTAAGGAAAAATATGGAAAAGATATTAAAAGAGAAGATCAAATTAAGTGTATCGCTGGAGAAAACGTGGGTTACGTTAAACCAGACATAATTAATAAAGAAGACTTATCCAATGACATAATATTCTCGTTTAGAGTGAAGTATCCAGATAGAAGAATTCTGATTCAAATTAAAGATATAGATAATAATCACATTCTCTATAATAAAAAGAAAGTGTACGTCATACCAAGCGAAATGATTGAATTAAACATAAACTTTGAAAATATAAATCCTAATTGCAAACAGATAGAACTTGAAGTTATACCTCGCCCGGAGGTTTTAATCGAAGAAGATTAGAGAATATATTTTGGTGATATAAAAGATGTCAGAAAGTAGCCAAAGCGTCGTAAAAGTTATAAGATGTATTATTTGTCCAACTGGTTGTGCAATTCAAGCAATCGGTGACGGTAAAGGAAACGTTACTTTTGACGGATATACCTGCAAAAGAGGGTTGGAATATGCTGAACAAGAATATTATGAACCCAAAAGAATTCTTACAACTACTATGCGCGTAGAGGATGGATTATTACCCTTGATTCCTGTAAGAACTAACGATCCAATTCCTAAAGATAAGCTTAAAGATGTTTTAAAAGAAATTGCTAAAAAAATTCTTAAGCCTCCGATTAAAATGGGTGATATCTTAATTGAAAATGTGTTAGGTTTAGACGCTAATATTATAGCAAGTCGCGACCTAATTAAAAACTCATAATTTTAATATATTTATTTTAAAATCTTTTCCCTTTGAATAATTCAAAATTATATTATTCTTTAATTATTTATAAATATTCTAAAAAATAATCCTATCTTTATTATTGAACTAAGATAATTAGGTTGTTCCAAATGAATAAAATTGAAGTTTTAGCATATTTGGAAGAAATCGTGGGCAAGGATTATGTTTCCAATAAACCCGAAGATTTATTTATATATTCACAAGATCCTGGAGCTTCTTTACCTCGTCCAGTTGATTTTGTAGTCTTGCCTAAGACAGTTGAAGAAATCCAAAAAATCGTGATATTGGCAAATAAGGAAAAAATTCCTATAGTACCCATGGGTGGTGGATTGACCCTTAGCGGATTAATAATCCCCGTTAAAGGGGGAATTGTTTTAGATATGAAAAGAATGGATCAAATTCTCGAAATAAATGAATTAAGTCGTTATGCTCTTATAGAAGCTGGTGTTACAACGGGAAAATTACTTTCCCAACTAAATGAAAATCATCCAGACTTACAGCCTCCAATCCCAGATGCACCACCTTCGGCAACAGTCGCAGGAAATGCGTTAATACATGGGTCAGGGTATTTATCTCAAAAACATGGGGATCATGGAAGCATGATTAATGGTCTTGAAGTTGTCTTACCGAGTGGTGAGGTTTGTAAGTTAGGTTCTTGTGCTATCTCCGATTATTGGTTTTCACGAGGGCCTATCCCTGATTTTATTGGTTTATTTACTAGCTCGTTTGGCACAATGGGAATCGTCACTAAGCTTTCCATTAAATTATTTCCAAGACCTAAAATGAGAGAGATAGTTTTTGGTTTATGTAAGGATCCAAAAATACTCCCTGGTTTGATTTATAACATTACATATACAGATTTAGCTGAAGATATCCTAATTGGAATACAAGATAAACCTGAATGGATGAAAGGATATGTTTTTATTATAGTTTATATTACGGGAAGTACTATTGAAGAATTAGAGCCTAAAATAAAAATTCTGAAGCGTCTTTATCGTAAAGGGAAAGCAAGATATATGAAGGTACCACCAAGAATTAGGGAACTCTTTTTAGAAAAACCACAATTTGCCGCAAGGGCTGCCGATTTTAGGAAAGGGGGTGGGTTTGAATATGTTGGAAGTTTTATACCTCTTGAAAAGATCCCTGATCTAGTTGAGATTGGATCTAAAATATCAATAAATCATGGAATAATACCAACTATGGGTGCTAGACTTATTGGAAAGGGTCATAGTGCCATGTTTTTCACTTCATATTCATTTAATCGAGCTGACACTAAAGATATGGAAAATGCTAGGGATGCTTTACACGAAACTAACAAAGCTGTATTAAAGGTAGGTGGTATTCCATGGAAAGCAGAAATAGCTGGTCAAAAATTAATTCTCGAAAAAATGGATCCTAATTATAAGAAGTTAATGAAGATAATTCGGAATACTCTGGATCCTAATGGAATTATGAATCCAGGAAATTGGGAGGTGGATTAAAATTGACTACAGAGGCTGAACAAGATTGGAAAGATATAATACATAGATGTTTTCGATGTGGATATTGTAAATTTACTTATGATTTTACTGACTTAAATTGTCCTAGTTATAAAAAGTACCGATTTGAGACATATAGTACGGGTGGAAGAATGTGGCTTATATATGGTATTATTAATGGAGACCTTCAATGGAGTGAAAATTTAGCTAATGTATTATACTTGTGTTCTACTTGCGGAAATTGTATGGAAAATTGTAGGTTTGATAAATTTAATCATTTTCTCGTAGATTTTATTGAAGCCGCACGCGCAGAAGCCGTTAAAAACGGTTTTTGTCCTGAAAGGCAAAAAGCTTTATTAGAACGCACAACTAATCCGGAAATGTTTAACCCTTACGGAGAACAAAATTCTAATAACGAAAATTTGAAAAAGAAATATGATTTACCCGATGAGGCTGAATGGGTCTATTTTATTGGATGTACATCTAATTACCGGCAAAAAGAATTAAGAGATTCCACTTTAAGATTTCTTAAAAAAGCAAAGATTAATTTTACTCTAATTGACGAACATTGCTGTACAAGTCCGCTTATCAGAACAGGACAAATTAAACCTGTCAAAGATATTATGAATTATAATATTCAAATGATTAAAGCTACTGGAGCATCTAAAGTCATTACATCATGTGCTGGTTGTTTTAGGACTTTAAAGGTAGATTTCCCAAAACATGCTGTTGAACATGATTTGGAAATTATTCATACAGCAGAGTTAATAAAACAACTTTTAGATGAAGGAAAGATAAAATTTAATTCTGAATATAAGAAAATTGTTACATATCACGATCCATGCCATCTAGGAAGACATTCAGGATTATATGAACAACCTAGAGATGTTTATAAACAAATACCGGGTATAAAGCTTGTAGAAATGAATAGGAACAGAGAAAACGCATGGTGCTGTGGTGCTGGAGGGGGTGTTAAGATAGGATATCCTGAGTGGGCAACCGAGATTTCTAAGGAAAGATTCGAAGAAGCAAAAGAAACTGGGGCAACAGTGTTATCTTCCACATGTCCCTTTTGTCGGACTAATTTAAGTGATGCTAATAAAGAATTCAATATGGGATTTGAAGTGATTGATCTCGTAGAAATTATAGATCAACTAGATTTTGAAGTACAAAAATAAAGAAAAAAATTTTTTAATAATTCAACGTCTCACCTAATGCTAGCCGGCACAAATCGCTTAATAAATAATTTTTTAGACCGTTTCTCTCGGTTTTAGACGCTAAGGTGTCCATACACGCCGCGCAATTATAAACACAGGCTTCGGCTCCGTGGTCCAACATATCTTTAATTTGTTTGTTTTGAGTTGGTCTCAATAATTTATTTTTACCCAGCATTGGAAGAGTACCTCCACAACATAATGCGTTTTCTCTATCATATTTTCTTGCAACTCTTTCAACGCCAATTAATTCACAAATTTTATCAACCCATTTATCTGTTTCTGGAATAAATCGGTTAGAGCAATTTCTCTGATAAGCGATTTTCATATTGAGCTTTTTTATTTCACTCTTATGATCTATTAAATAATTGTAGAGATATTCAAACAAATGGATAGGCTTAAAATCAGGTGGTAATTCTATATTGTTTCTTGGACAATATGAAGCATATAAACCGTAACATTCATCGTGGAAACAAATCATTTCCTTTATACCCTGCTTTTTAATATTCTCTATTATTATTGGAGCTCTTTCTCTAATAATTGAATCTCTTTCGACATGATGGTATAAAAGATTGCAAAAAAAATCAAGACCAGCAACATATTGCAAGTTTTCAAACAATTGTCCTTCCATGTGTTTAGCATGAGATTTTACAAAAGCACATTTATTTAGTACTGGTTTTTCCGAGTCAATATGTTTTAATCTTAATTCGTCATGAGGTTTATATCTATTTATTATTGATTCAAGAAGTTTCGGCACAATATTATGTGAATTATATTTTTCTTGTAATTCCGTTATTAAATCGAATGGATGAGAACCATATGGACAATATTCATCACACCCAAAACAAGTAACGCATTCACCTAAAACTCGAGAATCCTCGCCATTAATCATTTTCATGTGTTCCGTTCTGGCTTCCTCTACATTTTCAAATTCAATCCATTGGCAGCGTGTTAAACAATCAATATTTTCACAATTAGCACAATTGTTTTTATCAAAAATGTTTTATTACACCACTTTTTTATTTATATTGCTATTAACTTCATTATTATTAGTTGTTATATAGAGATTAATTCTAAAATATAATTAATCTCTTTTAATACAAAATAAAGAAATTCCTATTATTAATCTTTAGAAAATATTTTTGAATTTTATAAAATTAGATAGTCAAAAGTCATCAACTTTTTTTTATAATTTTTAGGTTAAGATTTTTGCCAGAAATGGATGAGATTTACGAAGTTCATGAGAATTTATATATAGGAGCATATTGGCCAAGACTAAATTTTACAAAATTTAAGAAAATAGGCATTACTGCCATTGTAAATTTAATGGAAGAAAATCACTACGATCCCAGAAATCTAGGATTTGATTATTTACATCGAGGATTTCCTGACGATTGGTATGTGCCTCATAGCTTTCTAAAAGACATTTTGGAGTTTATTGATGTTCATATAAGGAAGGGAAAAGTTCTAGTACATTGTGCTATGGGAATTTCAAGAAGCGGCGGAATTATTGTAGCATGGTTGCTAAAAGAAAATCCAGATTGGAGCTGGAGTGATGCTATGGATTACGTTGGAAGATCTCGGTTAATCTTTCCAGCAGTTGAGATTAGAGAATCTGTATTAGATTATTTTGAATCGTTTGAAGGACGAAGAAGAGAATATTAAAATCTTTTTGTTATAATAAAAAATTTAAAAAAAAAAGAGATTTTGAAATTTACTTTTATAATTTAATAGATCCAACCAAATATTCCCATGAAAATAATGTTTAATATTATCGCAATGGCAAAAATGACTCCTATTGCCATCTTCTTTTGCTTATCGTCTTTCAATCGAAGCACTAGAATTATTGCTATAAAAAAATGGAAGTAGCCGATTAGAAATATCAAAATGACACCCCATGGTGACAAATTCCACCATGGGTATTCCCATATTAACAATCCACCAATATTCAGAAGGCATTCAACAAATAAGGCAAAAGCAGCAAAAAATATTGCCAAGAACCAACGATTTGGAAGTCCTAAAATCTTTTTGTCTTTATCTTCGTAAAGAGAATAGTAATAAACGATTCCTGCTATTGAAAACATAAATATAATCTCTAAATTCCAACCAATCATAACTCTTAGTGCTGTATCTCCTGGAGTTGTCCAAAAAGCAGAATGCTGAGTGGCTGCAAAGATCATACCGTTCCATGTCTCGTTGATAAAATCCATACCAAAAAGAGTTAAACCAGCGTAAATGGGATCCCAATTTCCGGTTTCTCGGGCCTTATGGATCTCTTTCATATAAATATAAAGAACGATTACTAGTAGAGGGATCGCATACCATTTCATCATAGTAAGGTCCCGAAGGCCATCGAGGGCCTGCCTTGATGCTTCCGTTACCATATTTTTTCACTTCTTTTCTTTATCTAATTTTTTAATTTAAGTTTAATTTAAATTTACTTTAAGAGTTATTTATATTTTTTTAGACAATTGTTTATATATGATTAAAATTTAATCGATTTGTATATTAAACAATTTGAGGTGATATATCTAACATGAGTTTTAAAAAAATGATGGGATCTATTACAGATAAGTTAAAGATTTCAGGAGGAGTTATAAGAGATGCTATTAAACAAAATAAGGAATATATAGACGCTGAATTAAGAGTTATAAAAATGGCTCAAGAAGGTATTAATGCATTAAAATCTTATGCTGAAGCTGAAACACCAAGCTTAAAAACATCTGTAAATGCATTAGCTCAAAAACTTGAAAATAAAGAAAAAGCGAGAGAAGAAATGGCGAATCAATTGCAAGAAAAATTTATTAATCTTCTTAATGAAATTTTAGATGAAGAAAGAAATTTGAGTGAGAAACTCAAGCTAGCTGACGATGCTCAGAAAGACTTGGCAAAAGCAGAAAATAAACTTGCAAAACTAGAATCTAAACCAAAAGAAAAGCTAAAACCAGAACAAATTGATGAGGCTAAAAGCGCTTTAAAAGAAGCTGATGGAACTTATCGGGAAGCTGAGGCTAAAGCAAATGCTGCGGACAATGCTTATAACAAAAAAAAATTGGATTTAATGAAATCAATATTAAAGAATATAGAAGATATCGAAAGAGCATTCCATGATAAGGCTTTGAAGCAAATTGGAGCTAAAAAAGAAGTAGCAATTAGTGTTTAAGATGAATAAAAGGTAAATTGGATGAAAATTTAATCCACATGACTTTTTATATCTCATTATTATGTATTAATAAAAAAATATTAGAAGGTTACATTTTTTTTAATTATATATTCATCAATTTCTTCATATGTATAAGAAAATGTTTTAGAGTCATAAAAGAAATAATTTTATAAATGCTACTTTTATAAATATCTTTGATTAGGTAATTATTTTAAAATTTAACTTTAAAAAACCACAAAATTAAAAATATTTCATTTATAAGCAGATTGGTGGGTTCTTAATTTCTCGTAAAAGAGTCAAAAACTGGTCTCGATCAATTAGAAATTTTCTTATTAACAAATTTACTGGGAAAAAAATTCCATACTCCGCCCAAATAGAAGTTAATTTAAAATGCAATGCAAAATGTCCATTCTGCGCAATTGATATATTGCCGGAGTCTTATGTTAATAATGAGATGACAACAGAACAGATAAAGTTATTAATTGATCAGTTAGCTGAAATAGGTGTAAATGCGTTATCCCTCACAGGAGGAGAGCCAACTTTAAGGAGCGATCTACCAGAACTTATTTATCACATGGGAATTGTTCATGATTTTTTTAATGGCATAACTAGTAATGGATTTTATCTACCTGAATTGATACCTAAATTTGAAGGCTTAGATTATATATTAACTTCGCTTGATTATCCTACGGCTGAATTACATGATAGAATAAGAGGAATAAAAGTTTTTGATAAAGTCATTAGGTCTATTCATTTAGCTCATAAAAAGGACATAAACGTTGTAATCAGTACGGTTGTGATGAAGGATAATTTAGATTTATTAGAAGATCTCTGTGAGTTAGCTGAAAATTTAAATTGCGCAATCGAATTATATCCATGTGAAGATATTATGTGGAATATTTCCGATAAAAGTTATCGAGTTAATGGCATTAAAGATTTAATACCTGACTTAACAATCTGGGCTAATAAAATTAGAGAGTTAAAACCCAAATTCAAAAATATTCTCACAGATACAGTAAGCGTCGAGATAATTGAAAAGGGTGGTTTTGGTGGTAATCCTCATTTTTACCAGGATATATTGCGATGCCATGTTGCTGAGGCTTATATGTTTATACGTCATGATGGTGTTATTGATTATCCATGCAAAATAAATCCTCTAAGAAGTTTTGATGCTTTTAAGTATCCTCCTTCGAAAATAATTAATTGTATGGAAGTAAGAGATATTATGGAAAAACATGACGATTATAGTTTTTGTAACGGCTGTCGACTAGGATGTGCTATAATGGCTTCAATACCAACTAGACTGAAAACATTTTACGCAAAATACATACGAGGTTTCTTAGATGGCAATTTAGGATAATTTTAAGTAAAATTTTCTACTCAAAATAAGTTTAGTTTAAAATCCTAATTATAACTACTTAAATATATAAAAAAATTTAATTAAAATTCAAATTTTCTTAATATAGTGATATTATGGAACCAATTACTCCTGATATAATATTTCAACTTATGTTTATCGCATTTGTGATGGTTTTATTTAGTTTATTATTGAATAAAATTCTTGGAGTAAAACCTTCAAAAATGAAAGAAATTAGAGATAAAGCAAAGAATCTGAGAGAAAGGGTGCGGCAAGCTGAGATTTTAGGAGATACTGTATTAATGCAACAATTACAAGTTGAAACAATGCAAATGATGAAAGATATGTTAAAAAAACAATTGGTTCCAATGTGTATTAGATGTTTGATTTTTATCGGAATTTTTATTGTTATTTCTATGTTTTACGGTCAATACGAGTATTGGTTTTGGATTTATTTCTTGTTCTCTTTTAGTTTTTCAATGATAGCAATGGGCTTAAGATACGCTTATAAAAAGGCAAAAGGGAAAGAAGATAAAAGAAAGGTTTTTGCTAAAGAAATTATGGAGTCTATTTACCCATCTCAACAACTTCAACTTCAAAGTTCAGGCTTTCATTTATCAGGCCATCCTGCAACAGAATCTCAAGACTCATCTAATTTTCAAGAAAGCCCTAATGCAAAAGAGGAGAACCAAAAAGTTGAAAAGTCTGATGATTGGAAAGATAGAATGCAAAATTAAATTTAATTATCCTTCAAACTTTCTCTATATATATTAAATTTAATATAATCTAAATGCTCATGAAACGCAATATTATCATTCTTAATTTTTTTTTTATAACTTTATTCGTTATATTTTTAATATTATCTTTGTTCTTCTGGTTCTTTTTATTAATCCCTCTTTTCTTTTTGCCAATTATATGTTATGTACCTTTCGCTTTTAAAGGGAAAAAGGGAAGATTGGAACCATTATTAGATATTGACAGTCAATTTCCAAAAATAAGAAAATGTTCCGCGTGCGGGGGCGAGATTAGAGAACCGCTTGCTCAGTACTGTTATCACTGTGGTTCTAAACTAAATAAAAAATAAAAACGGTTGAAAATCATGGAAGAAATTAACGAGATTAAAAAAGTTGATGATATTAGAAAACAACTGATTCTCTATTTTTTATTTGCTATAGCTATGATTTTGGTGAATTATCTAATCCAAAAGCTAAATCAATTATTAATTACGCCATATATTTGTCACAATTTTGGAAATATTTCGCTCATTCAAACTTTCTATTGTTCAACTAACCCGTATAATATGCCTGAATTAATTGGCTCTATTTTCGCAGTTGGAATTACTTACATAACAAAATTTATTTTGGATAAATTTATTGTTTTCAAACGAAAAAAGATCGAATTAAAAGAAACCTCTAAAGAATTCTTTAAATATTTTGGATTTGCCATCATTACTACGATAATAAACATTGGTATTCAATTTATTTTAACAAACTTTTTTAAGACTCCGTTAGAAATTAGTGTTATAGTTGCATTATCAATAGGATATTTCTTGAAATTCTTATTGGATCGCAAATATGTTTTTAATAAGGAGTATTAATCAAGATTAGAGATTACTTAAGAATAATAGAATAATAAAATTTAATAGATAAAATTGCGTTTCAACTATTAAATAAGAAAAATAAAAGATTGAATTGCCTTATGCCAAAAGATGGTGAAGAAGACGATAAATCAATCGTAGACGCTCTTTCTGCTCTAGGATGGGTCGAAGAAAAAGAAGAAGGCGAAGAGCCCACAGAATTAGAAGAGGACCTTCAAACTCAACTTAATTTCTTTAAAGAACAATATAAACAATTAACTGAAGACATAAAAAAGCTTGCAAGAGAAAAAGATGAGTTGATGAAAGAGAAAAACGAATTGTCAAGAGAAAATGAACAACTATTACAAATGACTCTAGGCGAAAAAAGTAAGAGCGATGACGTACAAGTTGATATTGAATCTTTAAAAGAAAAAGATCAAATTATTGCTGATAAGGATCGAATTATAGATGAATTAGAAACGAAAATTCAAGATATGACTGAAAAAATCGATAGTCGTGGACATCAGATTGCGGCAGTCCAAGAATTAAAAGATATTATAGCTCAAAAAGACGTAGAGATTGAAGAAAAACAAGATTATATGCATCAACTATATTCTACAGTCAGTGAGAAAAATTTCGAAATTGAAGAGAAAACTCAAGAGATGCAGGAGATGAATAATAAAGTTAAAGATTTAGAAGAGAAATTATCCCATTACGAAGATTTAACTCCAATTATAGAGGAACAAAATCAAAAAATCAAAGATTTAGTATCTCAAATTGACAAACAGAAAATTGAACTCGAGAACTTACAGGAAAAGGATAATAAAATAAAAGAATTAGAAGAGCAAATTCAGTATCTAGAAAATGAGATGAAACTTGATACAGTAAAAAAATCAAAATATGAAAAAATTAGATTGCTTGTAGAAAAAAAAGACGAAATTATAACAGAAAAGGAAAAAGCGATTTTTGAAGCTGAAAATTCCTTAAAATTAACCAATCAAAAAATTAATGATTTAGCACAACAATTAGAAACTTTTAATCTTGTTAAAAAAGATTTGGAGAAAAAAGAAGAACGCATTAAAACATTAGTAATTGAAATTGAAGAAAAAATTCAAAAAGAGCTTGCGAATAAAGAAACAATTAAAAATCTTGAAGAAAAACTTGAAAAGGCTCAAAAATCTAGTGCTAAATATGAAATACAATTTAATAATAATGTGAATCTACTACAAGAAAAAGAAACAGAGTTAAAGAATTTAAATGTTAAAATTAAAGAATTAAATAATAAATTAACTGAAGGAGAAAAAATCGAAGATAAGCTTTTAAACGATATCCAGAAGATTAAAGATGATAAATTAAAGCTTGAATCAGAGCTGGAAAAAAAGAATGCGGAATTAGTAGAACTAAAGAAAAAGATAAAATTAATGCGTAGAGAAATATCAAAATCTAAAAAATAGAATTATCGCTGATTAACCCTATTTATAAAATTAAAAAAGATAAAAATAAAATAATTTAAATTTACTATTTCTCCCTCCAAACGACCCCACAGAGTCCACATTTATATTTCTTGCCGTACATTCTAGGATAATCAAGAATAATGTTGGTCTTATCTATCGATTCGTGAATCAAGCTCTTATCTTCGTTTTCACATTTCGGACATTTTCTGCGTCCTTCGACTTTTTCAATTGTCATAATTGATTCATCCACTTGTCCTGGTATGCCAGGAGCAGCACTTGAAGATACTTCTGTTTTTATCTCGGGAGTTGTTGCTTCCTCAACCTCTGCTTTATGCTCTGGTTCAATGGCCGCAGCAATTTTATCTGCTTCAGTTTCAGTCTCTAATTCTGACTCTGCTTTTAATTGAACGGCATCTGATTCTTTATAATCTTCACCTTTTTCTAAGGCAGTTAAAAACTCAGCATCATCTCCCTCTTCAAATATTACCTCATTTTGATCACCTGCTCGATCTGCGTCAATACTTCTAGCCCATTGACCTGATTTTACCTTTTCTTTTACACTACAAGTTGATCCCTGCCATATATAGACTTTCGTTCCCAGATCTGCAACAAAACAATCTTCAGAAGCTAAAGAATCCTTGGAAAAAGGAACTTGAATCATTTTCATAGCATTAATATCTTCAAATTCTTCAGAAGATACTCTATATAAAACGTTTTTATGTTCAGCAAATTGAGCCCAATCCCCAGTTACAACGTCTTTTAACATAGTCTTAGCGATATTTTGTTCAACAATCTTCATTGCACCTATGGAAGCGATGAGTTTCAAAAATTCTGGTGTCTCTTGACCTTGGTCAACGGTAATAATCTTTGCTGCTCCGCCTCTCTCCTGATCTAACCTCCGAGCATTGGCTGCACCTGTAGTCTTCTCATCAATGCTGCATTTACTTCCAATCCATACATAAATAGTTTTTTCGTCGTCAATAAGATACACATCACCAGTAGAGAACACTGGATTCTTTATTTCGTTAAGCTCACCCTTGTTTACTAAATATAATTTAACCATTATAATTCACCAATTTACTTTTATTTTTTTAGTTTAAGTATTTTGATTATAGTGTATATTTATAAAAATCTTTAGAATCATTTTTATATATTTTTATAAAAAGAGAATCAAAAATAAAAAAAACTATTTAAATTAAAAATCCTTAAGAGCCAAATTAATTCTGTTTATAAACTCTGGTATTTGTTGTGTGTCAATAGAACAATAAGCAATTCGAATACCGTTAATATTATCGTTTATTTTCTCAATAGGGATTACTCCGACTTTATATTTCTTTAATAAATGGTCTGCAAATTCAGTTGCTCTAATTTTAGATGGATTTAGGTTTACAAATAAGAAAAATCCCCCTGAATTAGGATCAACTGCAATATCTGGATCATTTATTTGTGCTAATTCAGAATTTATTTTCTCGTATCTTATTTTAAGCAGATGTTTAACCTTATCTCTCTCTGCTATAATTTGGTCAATCCCATTTTCTTGAAACATTTTTTGAATTATAGCTTGATAAAAGTGGTTACAATTTGATATCGTACTCCTATTCATCCCCTCTAATTTGTTCTCGATCTCTTTTTTCAAAATTTCTAACTCATCGTCGTTTGTGACCCAATTTGGTTTTATACCTATAGTCACGAAACCTATTCTTCCACCATACATAAGAAGCTCTTTTGTTATTCCATCTAATTTAATTGGAATAATATTTTCGTCTAATTGGTGTAGATCGTAAAACATAGAGATCTTTATATTATCCTCATTATAGACGTAAGATTCGTACGCGTCATCTACAATAACTATAATAGTCTTTTTCAAGGAACTATATATTTCTCTTAGCAAATCAATTATCTCATTAGCTTCTCTGAAAGTTGGCGTATAACCTGTTGGATTATTTGGGAAGTTTAAAATTATGACTATTTTTTCTTGCACTTTGGAAACTTCTAAAATTGCGTCTTTTAATCCTTGTAGATTAATATTATTATCCTTAAAAAAATCGAAAGATTTAATCTTAGCACCTATATGTTTAACAATAACATTATCGTAATTTCCCCATCTTTTATTCGGAGAAATAATGTATTCTCCCGGTTTTAAAAATATAGCACAGGATAAATAAATCCCGTTTGTTACACCCGAAGTAATAATTGGTGTTGTAATATACTTTTCAAGTCTTTTAATCTTTTTTTTCTCTATCTCTTCGTCATACAGAGATTTTTTATTTATCCATTTTTTCCAAACATCTCTGGTGTTAGCAAGGCCACCAATGGAAGCATAAGGAACGATTTGCTTAATGTTTATATTTGTATAATTCTTAATATCCTTAAGATAACATGGGATCCATTCGTTAGACCCGCCGTCGATAAAATCTTTTTCAAAACCAAAAGCAGAGCCTACTGTGCCGATGATCTCAGCTTCTTTTTTTGCCCTTCCTGACCAATAAAATATTCCCTCTGGCAAAAAAATCCGTTTTCCTAACTCTGAGAATGCATTATATAAGGGAGTTTTCTGAATATACTTAAATTCCATATTATTTGGGGAAATCTATCAAAATTAATTAATTTTTCCAAAAAAAGTAAAATTTTTTAATATAATCGAGGGTATATTTAAATTTATGAGCAATGAAAATAATTCTGAAAAGGAAAAGGAAAATATTATTACGAAAGGCTGGAATGATTTCGTTTCTGGGTTAAAAGATGGCTTTGAAAAATTTAAAACCAATCTAGAGAACCAATCTCTCAAAAATGTTGAGAACTGGGAAAAAGCTAAAGGAAAAGTTGGAAATTTTTTCAAAAAAATGAATAATAATTGGGATAAGCAAGTCAAAGAATGGGATGAGGGGATAAAAGAAATTCAAGAACAAAATAAAGAACAATGGGAAGCGAGAAAAGAGAGAATTAGAGAAGATTTTGAAAGATGGCAAAATAATATGCGACAAGACTGGAATGAGGGCGTTAAATCATGGAATAGGGGGATGATAAAAGGAGCCTGGATATTCCTCATTGTTATGATTCCTATAATTATCATTTTATTCGCTATTGTGTATATATTTCGAATGTTAATGGAAGCTGTCCCATAATTTGCAAGCAATTTCTATCTCTTTTTCTTTCTAAAATATTTATACCTTTAAATGAAAAAATCTAAATTTTATTAATTTTTAATTCAATTATAATAAGTTTATTAACCATGATGATTTCCTTTTGAGAATATTTCCTTCAGATAATAAGAAAATCGTGATTAAAGTTTCAACAAATATGATTACGGATGGAGTTGATACTATTTATTTAGATAAAATTAAAGCATTTGTAAAAGAAGTAGCAGAATTAATTAGGGATGGTAAAACTATAATAATTGTAAGTAGCGGAGCTATTGGTTGTGGGCTCGCAAAACTTGCTTTAAAAACTCGCCCAAAAGAATATAAACTACTTCAAGCTTTAGCATCTGTGGGTCAGATTCATCTAATGAGTATCTACCAAGAAGAATTTAATAAATATGGCTTAAATGTAGGTCAAATATTACTTTCTGCTGATGATACTAAAGATTCTACTCGACGAGCTTATGTAAGGAATACCCTAGAAGTTTTATTAGAAAAGGGTATTGTTCCAATAATTAATGAAAACGATTCCGTTGCGATAGAGGAAATAAGATATGGTGATAACGATACTCTTTCGGCTTTGGTGGCAATATTACTATTCGTTGATCTTTTAGTATTACTAACCGATGTTGAAGGATTCTATGATAAAAATCCTAAGATCCATTCTGACTGTAAATTAATAAAACAAGTAGATATTATCGATGAGGAATTAGAAAAATTAGCGGAAGACATTGATGGTGGAATTACATTCGGCGGAATGACTTCAAAGATAAAAGCAATAAAAAAATTGACTAATATTGGAATTCCTGCCATAATCACATCATTTAGTAAAAACAATATCTTGAAAAGACTATTAAATGGAGAAGAGTTAGGGACTTATTTTATACCACAAAAATAAATTAGAGTTTATTTGATTAATAATTTAAATCTCATATGATACTGAAATAACCAATTCCTTCTTTTTGTTGAAATAATCAATTCAATGTTATCAGTTTTTTAACGTTCAGAGAAAAAATTATAAGCCAGTAAATCTTACTAGGGCTAGGAAATTAATATTTTTTTAATTATATCTACTTATATAAGTATTTAATAATGAGAGAATTTTTATAGTAATAGTAGAATTTAATCCATTTATTTAAAAAAGCAAATTTTTTATGATATTTTATTTACCTTGGTTACCAGATTTTTCATATTTTGAGCATAAGATAAAAAGTCCATTTAATCTAGATAAGACTTTTAGTTTTTTAAAGCGAAAAATTAGTGATAATGAAATTTTTGAGTCAAATGAATATCTCTTCTGGATCCTTATCTTATTATCTCATATTAACAAATTAGATTTAGTAGATGAAAAAGCAATCAAAAAATACATCTCAGGGTTAAAATATCACAAAGGTGGATATAAATTTTCAGACAAATTTGAGGAACCTGATATATGGAGTACTTTTTATTGTATAGCTACCTTGAAATTATTAGAACTTGACGATCTTATAGAAGATGATGATATAGAATTCATTAAGAACTCTCAAAGTCTTGGATCTGGAGGTGATGGCGGATTCTTTCATTGCAGCGCTAGAAACTGTTATATTAATTGTGATAGAAAAACTTCCGTGAAATCTAGTTTTTTTGCGCTTTCAACTTTAAAATTATTAGAGAAATTAGATGAAATTGACAGAGCACAATTAATTAAGTACCTGAAGAAAAGTACTTTAAATAATATAGATTTAATTTATCAAATTTTAAGCCTAAAAATTTTAAACGAGATAGACAATATTATTTTAGAGAAACAAATTCCAATTATTCTCTCATGGCAAAAATTAAGAAGTGGATTTGCGATTGAAAGTAAAGTCCCTTCAATCGAAAATAATTTTTGGCCACTAATTTGTCTCGAGTTATTAAAGAAATTAGATTTAATTGATTTTGGAGGAGTACTTGGCTTTATAAGATCCATGGAAGACGTTGATGGTGGGTTCACAGATCAATATACCAGTCTTAGTAAAAATGTACCAAACATACGGAGTACCGCCCAAGCTCTTCTTTGTATACTTTTTATTTGGAAAAGACTTATTGAATTCATTGAAAATGAAATTCTTATCCAATTAAAAGACTCGTCTGAAATCGATTTGATTCTTATTAGCGATAAATTTTCAATACCGGTGAAATTCGTAAAGGAAATTGCAAATTGGATGATAAAAAACGAATGGATTAATGGAGAAATATTCAATAGAAAAAAAAAATTTAATAGTTATTTTGATAAGCAGAATGCGATTACTCAAGAAATTATTAATGAAATTATGGGAATTTTCAAAAATAAGCCAGGACAAAAGAGACTTAATTTGAATGAATTTAGTAAAAGTTTCGACTTTTCTAATGCATTAGAACGAGTAAAATTGGTGGTTAATGATTTAATTATTAATAAATTTTTAATAGGTAATATAGTAACACAAAAAAGAGAAACCTTTCTTGATAATTTTTTAGTCCTTGGAGAATATATTCGTCTTACTAAGCCTCTTACTACTTATGTTGAAATAATGGATGAGAAAAAAAGGTTGGAAGATGCAAAAAGTAGTTTATTAAATATCCACACAAAATTAACTAATTTTTTACGAAAAAGTTCAGTTGAGTTAAAAATACTTATTGATCAAGAAAAAATTTCTGATACAAAAAAGAAATTACACGATAATTGTGAATACGTTGACACTCAAATTCAAAAATACGAGAAGCTAATAAATCAAATTAATTCTGATCATATCTTTGTTAATTCTAAATTATTAAATCTCAAATTTGATAGATATTGGCCTATCATTAAAAGTTCTATTGAGAAATGCTTTTCAACATTTAAATCAGAAATAGATGAAAAAATCAAGAAAAAAGAAGAATTTATTACTGAACGGCTTGAAAAAGCTAGAAATCAAGAAGCAATTAAATCAGTAGAGAAAATTTTACATGATATTGAAATAGAATTAATTCAATATGGTGTTCAAATAAAGGATTTCTTCCAAAAGAATTATACAAATCACGGAAGAGTGCTCTCACTAATTAAAACCATATCAGATTATATTAAGAAATCAGATTCTAAAATAAGATCAAACATTTCAAAGAAATCCAAGATTATTAAATTCGATGAATTTAAAAAAGAACTCGATGAATTAAAAATCTCGTGGACGAAAAGACGTGAAGAATCAAAAAAAGTTATTCAATTTTATCAAAATATAATTAATAAACGAGAAGAATTAGAAAAATATATTGCTGATAACGTTTCCCTTCTTCAAAAATTTTCTGATGAGATAAATGAACAAATCTCCAGTTTGGTAAAAAAGAATGAAATAAAAGAAGCTTCCAATATTTTATATAAGAGTATCAAGGAATTCCCCGAAATCTCCTCAAATAAAAATGAAATTTTCTATGTCTCTGTAGATCAGATAAATCAAGAAATTTCTGAATTTCCAAAATTTTCTTCTGATATTAAAGCAGTTTGGAATAAAAAATTAGAAGATCAGAAAAGTAAATGGGTTAATGTTACATTAGCATTAAAAGAAAAACTCTATTTAGGGAGGGAATCTGATAAAAAAGATGAATTGGAACAAGATTTAAAAGATAATATCGGGGATATTAAAAATTCTATTGAAAATATGAAAAAAGCTACACATGAATTAATTAAAAAGAAATATATAACTGATGCTGAAAACAAAACCCGTGAAACTTATATAAAAATAACTAAAAAAATAGATAAGTACAATCAAAAATTTAAAGATTTTATTAAAACATCCACCACTGAATTTATATCATTTAGAGAAACAGTGAAAGATTTAGTCGAAAATTGGGAAAAAGAAAAGATTAATTTAATCATACTTTTAAATAAAGCTAGAAACGAATTACTAAATGAGATAGAAAACACTAGCTCCACAGAAAAAAAGGGAGAATTGCAAGCATTAATTAAAACTTATGCATCTAACTTAGAAACCAATATAAATCAATTAAAATCGAATTATAATCAATTTATTCAATCTGGGAAAAGCTTAAGTGAGTTTGAATCTAAATTACAAGCAGAAATCTTTAAAGTAAGAGATTCTTTAAAATTAATTGATAATCAAATAAAAAGTTTTATTAAAAAGGGTTCTCGAAATTACGAATCATTTCACGAAATAATTGAAGAAGAATTAGAATTATGGAATAATTCTAAATTATCAATAGAAAAAAAATTTGAAGCGGTCATTAATTGGATTAAAGAAGATATATTCATTAATAAACTTCAATTCTTCGTCAAAGCATTCAAGGATAATAAAGTTAGCATTAATTACTTATCTAAAGTGCTGAATATGAAGTTAGAACCTTTAAAAATGAAATTAATTACGTTAATTTCAAATTCAAAGCTTAAAGGAAAATTAGATTCCAATGCTGATATGTTTATATTAGATGAAGAGCTCGCTCCCAAGGAATTTTCAGGTAAAGGAATAAAAGGTGAAGAGAAAAAAGAAGAAATGGATCCTATCAAACGAGATATTCTAAGCTTGCGCTATATAATCGTTATTCAAAATAAAATGGGTGCTTCAGTGTTTAATAGAAAATTAGGTGAATGGTATATGGATTCCGAACTTATTGGAGGATTTTTGACAGCTATACAAGATTTTAGTTCAGAAATTAAGCAAAAGAAAATTCCAATGAAGAGGATGGAATATAGAGATTTTGAAATTATTTTAGAACAGGGTAAGTATACTTTTTCTGCATTATTTATTGATGGAGAAGAGACAGACTGGCTCCGTAGTAAATTACAGTTATTTGTAGAAGAATTCGAAAAAGTCCACGAAAAAAGCCTTAAACATTGGAAAGGTGAACTTGGGTCTTTTAGAGATTCTAGTTATTTAATTGATAAAGTTTTTGAATTATATCGTTTATGAGGTATCAAAATTTTTAATTATTGCTTTTTTAAGAGAAATAAGAAATACCTCAAATAAAAGAGAACAAATATATTAGTGCTTTTGAAATCTTAACCTTTCTTTTATAAAGCAAAAAGGATTTATGATATTTATTATAACTATTCTTTAAGAAAATAAGAAAATTTTGTGGAATTTCATGACAATTGAGGATTTGATGAAAAAAATTGGAGAAAAGGCTCGAAATGCTGCATTTTTTTTAAAAAACGCTTCAACAACTTCAAAAAATAACGCTTTATTTCGAATGGCTAACGATTTAGAAAAACAATCAGAAAAAATAATCGAAGTTAATAAAAAAGACTTAGAACACGCTAAAAAAAACAGATTAGAGCAATTAAAATTAGACAGGCTTGTCCTAAATTCTGATAAAATTCATAAGATCGCAGAGGGATTAAGGGAAGTTGCAGCCCAACCAGATCCAATTAATGAGATCGTATCTATGAGGAGAGCGCCAAATGGGATGGATGTAGGCTTGATAAAAGTTCCATTGGGCGTAATTGGCATTATATATGAATCACGACCAAATGTTACTGCCGATGCAGCTGGACTATGTTTAAAAGCTGGTAATGCTATAATATTACGTGGAGGGCGTGAAGCAATAAATTCCAATATTCTAATTGCAGATATTCTGCACGGAGCAGCAGTTAAAGAAGGTCTTCCAGAAAATTGCATTCAAATTATAAGAGATACAAATAGGGAATATGTAGGGGAGATGTTAAAATTAAAAGATTACATTGATGTAATAATTCCAAGAGGTGGGGAATCCTTAATTCAGAGGGTAATTCAAAATTCAACTGTACCGACTATAGAAACTGGGATCGGAGTAGTTAGTATTTTCGTAAATTACGACGCAGATTTTGATATGGCTAAAAAATTAATTATTAATTCCAAATGTTCTTATCCTGCAGTATGTAATGCTTTAGATAAAATACTCGTTCACGAGAAAATTCAAGAAAAATTTATTCCATTTATTGTTGACGTGTTAATTGAAAATGGGGTTGAAGTTAGAGGCTGTGAAACAACTCAAAAATTAGTAACAAATGTCATTTCCGCCACTGAAAAAGATTGGAGTACAGAATACTTATCTTTAAAAGTGTGTATCCGAGTTGTTAAAGATATTGATGAGGCTATAGAACTTATTACTAAATACGATTCAAAACACACAGAATCAATAATTACAGAGAATTATGATGAGGCAAGGAAATTTTTATATGAAATAGATGCCGCTGCTGTTTACGTGAATGCCGCCACGCGATTAACTGATGGAGGTGTCTTTGGCCTAGGCGCTGAGATTGGTATTTCAACACAAAAGCTACATGCTAGGGGACCTATGGGAGTTAATCAATTAATTACAACAAAATATATCATTTACGGTAGTGGACAAATTAGAGAATAGGAAATATTTAATTTTAGGTTAAAATGCTATGCTTGAGATTTTTATTTTCTCTTTTTTAATTGCCCTGACGGGGGCTTTATCTCCTGGTCCTGTTTTAACATTTACAATTTATAAATCTCTTAATAATAAAAGAGGCTATATGGCGGGATTTTTTATTATATTAGGTCATGCCACATTAGAACTCGTCCTCATAACACTCCTCTTATTAGGAGCGTATTTATTTTTTCAAAATATAATTGTCCTAACTATAATAGGCATTGTTGGAGGAATTTTTCTAGTGATATTCGGCTGTTTAGTCATAAGAGACATTTATAAGGGGAAATATGAAATTGATTTTTCGGTTTCCGAAGACGATATTAAAGGATTTAAAGGAAATAGTTTTCTTGGTGGTATTTATATAAGCTTATCGAATCCTTTTTTTTTAATGTGGTGGGCAATAATCGGTTTGAGTTTTATGCTTAACTTCAATATTAATTTTGACAATCCTATGGGGCTCCTTCTCTTTTATCTTGGACACGAATTGGGTGATTTTTTATGGTATATTCCGATTTCTATTTTTGCTTATTACGGAGGGAAATCAATTAATTTAAAAGTATATAAGTATGTATTGATTGGATGTGGAATTTTTATGATTGGTTTTGGACTTTACTTAGCAGTGAATATAATTGTCTTCCCTCCAAAAATTTGAATGTAATGATAAGATTGAAGGCATATATATAGACGCTAGCTTTTATATATGAGGCAAAGGAACTTCTAATTTTATTAAAATTAAAAAATAAATGTGAATTTTTTTAATCTTCCTTATACATGTCTTCTTGATCACTGTAAATGCCTGCGTTTGGATCGAGAAATTGGTTTTGACATGCAGGACAGGAGTTATATTTTGATAACCAAAATGCTACGCAGAGATAATGATAAACTGCTTCACAGAAAGGACATTTTATTATCTGTTCTTTTGCGAAATCAAATTTTTTATGGCAAACTCCACATTTTATTTTGTCTGAGGTGATCCCTTCTCTAACTTTTACTCTCTCAGATAGAGTTATCTCTAAATTAGTTAATTCTGTTCGGTATAGATCTATTTCATTACTTAAATTCTTAACTCTTGATTTAATTTCAGTTATTCTCTCGTTTAATTCCTCTTCTGTTAATTTATCGAATAAAAAGGTTGATAACGCAAAATTTAATGGCATTGCATCAGTTGTATCCTTTTGGTCCGTGATTTCTGTTATGCGTTCAAGCATTAGATCTTCTTCCTCAATTAGCTCCTTAAAATTTTTAAATAACTTATTAAGTATCATAGACAATAAAAAGGTTAATTGCTGTTTTTTAAAATTGAAGTTATCTTCCCATTGCTTAATAATTTGATAAATATCAATGTCCTTTTCTTTATATAAATCTATTTTTTTATAAACATCATTCTTAATTTTCTTAACACTAGATTTATACTTACTAAGAATTTCACGAATTTGTTTTAATTGAGGAAATTCTTCCCGTACTATTAAAGCTGTTTCATCTTGATATTTACTCATTAAATCATTGACTTCCGAAATCTTTTCATAAATAAAATTCCTTACATGATCACGTAATCGTTCTTTTCTAACTGATTTTAGATAATATAAATACTCTTCTTTCCTTCGTGTTATTTCAGTAAGAACATTATCAATAATTTTTTCATATGAACTTGTTATTTCCCCATACGGTTCCAAAGAAGATTCAAAATCTCCGAAATGACGATTTAATTCCTCTACTAACGAATAAAAGATATCCACTTTTTCAGAATAATACTTAATGACATTTTTAAACTCGTCGTACTCTTTCAAATCGCTAATTGTAGCGTGATATTTCTTTTCTAAACCACTTAAGTAATAATCTGCTATTTGGGGTAAATATACGCTAACTTTTTGTTCTAAAACAGTTTTTAAATTTATTTTCTTTTTATCCTCTTCTAATGTAAAATTCTTATCTAGCTCATTTATTTCATCTAAAATTGCCTTTAATTTATTCTCAATTAGAGATTTAATAATTGGATGAATAAATTTTTTTAATTTCTGAATAATTTCTTTTCTATCTACAATATTTACGTATTCATCGATATCCTCAACCTCTTTAACTTCTTCAATTAGAGTGTTCTGAAATAGAAGAAAAATTAAATCAGAATAAATCTCAATTTTCCCGTCTTGTTTTTTGTTATAAAACTGATATATATCAGCAAAATATAATGTTAAATATACTCCCTTTTTTTTCTTTTTCTTCTTTTTAATAACCTCTCGATTAGAATCTTCAATGAAATCGTAAAGTTCCTTTATTTCATTCCATTTTGTCAACGCACTTGGAAACTCGTTAATCTTTAAGTTTAAATTTTTGATTTTATTTGCTTCAATCCAAATATACGAAATATTATCATAAAGACCCTCATACTTATATTGAGATTTCTCAAGTTCTGAATAAAGTTCATTAAATTCATCAATAAGACTTTGAATTGTTATTAAAAACTCATCTAAAAATGAATTTTGTTTCAAAAGTCTCTTAATATTTCGACAATTTAATTTTAGATTTAGTAAATTATTTGAATAGAGTTTAATTTCTTTTAAAATTCCTGATTTTAAATTATGAAAATTATTTTTTTCAGAATTGTCTTTAGGTGTTAAATATATGTCAGTGAAATCTCTTATTTCTTCAAAATAATTTGAGTAATAATTGAGAATTTCTCTTTGGAATTTTGTCTTTAAAAAGTCATCAATCTCAGGTGAATCTGGCTTTTCTATCTTAAGTTTTTCTATATTTCTTTTAATATCTAATATATCTTCCTTAGAAAATCCTTTTATTTCCCGAACATCATTAAAAACATTATCAGTTAATTTCAAAATAAAGACACCTTAATCAGTAAGATGTTCTAAAGCAAAATTGCCGTTAGTCAGTCTAGTAGTTATAAAATGGAAAAATTTTAAATTTTTCTATTCAAAAAAAGCGTTTAAAAAATTATTCCCCAAGTTCTTTAATTTCAATGTGTTTTTCTTTGGCTCCGTCTTTTGTTATCGTTAAAATATCAATCCCATCCCCAGACATTGCATCTCTTGCTATGGCTACTCTAATTGCTTTTTCTACTAATGCTTCACCCGCTTCAACACTTATATCAGGTTTATATTCTGCTTCAAGGATTCCTATTGATAGCAGCATTCCTGTTCCAGCAGTACCATAATCGTCCGGCATTAACGAACCAATTGCGTCGAGTGTGTAGAGTTTAGGACCGTCTTTATCCATTCCCGCAATTACTAAATTGGTATATAGTGGAAACATTTTTCGTGAATATAAATAATTTGAAACTAATTTCCCCATACTTTTTGTTGATATCCTCTCCCCAGCATCTAATAAATATAAATTAGCTTGTGCTTTCATAATCTTTACTAAAATTTGCCAGTCTCCTATAAGACCATACGCAGCTAAGCCAATATTATCTGTTATCTTAAATAATTTTCTTGTTGATTTGTTTGCTACTGTATATCCCCACGTTGCTCGATTATCGTTGCCAAGGACAACTCCATCTAGACATTTAATTGCTACTCCACATGCACCAGGTACAATAATTTGCTGTGCCATTTTTTTTATTCTTGTGTGTTTAATATCATAAAGTTATTGAAAAAATATAAGGTTAATCTTAATAATCTAAAGTATTATTTTAATAGTCTATATAGCTTGAAATTCTTCATCAACAATTTTATCTATACGTCCTAAAAATTTTGTAGCACCATTTAAAATAAATTTTGGGGCGAATTTTATAACCCACTTGAATTTTGGATATTTGAGCAATCCGACACTATATTTTTTAAGAAGAAATTTTTTATTATAGAAAGATCGATAACTCTCAGATAGTAATTCTTGAATATCATCTACTGTTAAATCTGGTGTAGACATTATCGGCTTCACATGGCCAACTTTTCTATTTTCCCATTTATGGTCTTTTTCTACCCAGCCTTTTTCAACAGCTTCATAAAATAGTTGAGTACCAGGAAAAGGGGTTATTGGACTAGTCATCATAAAATCTATATCAATATCTCTCATTAATCTAAAGGTTTCTCGAGTATCCTCCTTTGTTTCTCCTATATTACCAACGATAAAGCTCCCAAAGGCTATTATCCCATTTTTATGACATATTTTAACACAATCTCGAACTTTATCAAGAGAATATCCTTTCTCCATACGATCTAAAGCCATCTGTTTGAGGCTCTCAAATCCTAGGAAAAAGCATATGAATCCACTTTTACGCATTTCTTTCACCATGTCAGGGTTATCTGCAATATCATCTACTCGTGCTTGACATGCAAACATGAAACGTTTACTAAGATTAGTTCTTTGAAGCAATTCACATATTCTCATGATTCTTTTTTTGTGCATCGTGAAATTATCGTCAACAAAAAAGATGAGTTTAGTTTTTGGTGGAACTTGAAATAATTCCTTAATAACACGTTCGGGCGTTTTTGTTCTATACGTCCTATTGTAAAATTCATGAACACAACAAAATCTACAGCTAAACGGACAGCCCCTCGAAGTTTCACAGACCCAGGCAGGAACCCATAAATAATGGTAAGGTTCATGCTCTACAAGTTCATTTCGAGGAAATGGTAATTCATCTAAATTTTTAATAAAAGGTCTATTAGGATTGTGATACACCTTTCCATTTTCTCTATAAGATAATCCTAAAATTTCTTTTTTTGGCTTACCGCTTAAAAGTTCCTTAAATGTTATTTCACCTTCTCCCCTCACAACCATATTAATACAATCGTATCGATCAATAATACTTGGATCTAAAGTAGGATGGAATCCTCCTAATATAGTCTGTATTTTGTTTCTTTTTGCCAATTTACAAATATTCAAAACCATTCTAAAAGAAGGCGACATACATGTAATTCCAATTAAATCGTAATTAATTAATTTTTTTTCCATTTCCTTAATTCCATAAGATTTGTCAATATTTAAATCAAGGATATCAACTATATGTTCGGGTATAGCACCAGCCAACGTTAAGATATTTAGAGGAGGGCTGCACATTATAGCTCCCATTCCTTTGCCAGACGGAAATGGTGGATATATCAATAGAATTTTCAATTAAATCCCTTTTTTAGCTAAAAAATTATATGATTTTTTAGTTAAATGACGCCTGTAGACGCCCCTAGAATATATCATAAAGTTATTTAAAACATATAAGGTTAATCTTAATACTCTAAAGTAGTAGAGAATTTTGTGTGTTTGATTTAATTTCTCCAATAATGGTTTGATTAAATCAAGATAGTTATTTATGTAATAGAAAAACAAGTCAAAAGAGCAATTTCTAAGAGGAGAAGAACCACAAGCGAATTCTCTGATTAAGAAATTCATAAATTTTAAATGTATACATCATTAATTTCATTGGAAACCTCAATATATCAAAAAATATAACAATATATTAGGCAATTAATAATCTTAAAATCTCATTTACTATTTGTTTAAAAGTTCTAATATTTAATTTTACTGCTCAATTTAGTTCTTACTCATTATCTTAGATCAAATTACAAAATATCACATTCAATTCCCTTATTTCTCATTTAGAAATTATTTTTACTTATCATTTCAATCATAACATATTTTCAATGATCATCATATTAATGGTATGATATTTTATTACGAATGAAATAATTTTATTCAAAATTTTTTAATTCTCCATAAAATCATATAAAAACTATAATTAGATATAATTTTATCATAATCAAGATCCCTATTAGTTTTATTGTAAAAAATTTACGTCATCTTTTTAATTTGATCATTGATCGAATGATGACAGAATTTTTTCAATTATATGAGGGTATCAAAATTTTTGTCGAAATTTTTTCAAGTAACTTCTTCATATTCTTCACGAATATACATAATATTTAAATAGCACTTCGATTATAATAATAACTAAGAACTTTACAAAAATAATTAAAAAAAAATTAAAAACCTAAATTTTAAAAAAAATTTCACAATTTTAGAGGAGGAATAAAAAATGGCTAAAAAGAAACATAGCTTTGCATGGAGTCCAATTCGAAGACTCATGAAACAACAAGGCGCTAGCATAGTAGCGAGAAATGCAGTCGATTTATTAATTGATCATTTAGAGAAAACTGCCACTGGTTTAACTGAACAAGCTCGAGCCTTTACCATGCATGCTAACAGAAAGAAAATTACCAAGAATGATCTCGTATTATCGATTAAATACTTATAGAGAGATTTCTTGAGAATTAACTTTAATTTTATTTATCTTATTTTTTTTTTCTTTTATACTAAATTTAGAACGATTTAGAAGTTAATTCTATTTTGTTAAACCTCACTCACCTGGTGGGCGCCAAAATCATAGAAAAAGATATATATTTCGAAATCAAGTTAATATATATTAAAAAAAATAATAAGGTTCGATAACAATCGTAAAAAGAGATATTTACTAATTATTATTTACTACTTATGATATATTATTTCTTTTTGTAGATTTATAATTGTCCATTAAGTTAATAGCGATAATTTCGTCTACCGCCTTTATTATATGGATTATATTGTCGAGGTGCTTTTTCGATAACGACAACATTACTCGCTTGTGGCCCTTTTTGACCTTCAACAATATCGAACTCAACCTTGTCATTTTCGTTTAACGTTTTATATTCTTCATCCCCTGCCAATGCTGAGTAATGAACAAATACATCATTCCCCTCTTCAGAGCTTATAAATCCATAGCCTTTTCGGCTATTAAACCATTTTACTGTTCCTTTTACCAAATTTAAAACCAAATTTCAATTTTTGAAAAATTAATTAAATTCTCAAAGAATTAATAATAAAAAGAATCTAAGGAAAATAAACCTTTCTATTCAACCTCATTCATCTATGAATTTTTATAAACCTCGAGAAATTGATTCAGCGGTTATCACGGCAATTTGCTGAATTAATCCATTAGGAAAAAACATTTTTTCCGTCTTTTTTTCGATATAAATATTAAAAAGGATTTGAGTTTTAATCTAATTTATTAAAAATATAAAATAAAAATGGAGGTAAAAATATGGCTTACAAGAATATTTTATATGAAAAGGAAAACCATGTTGTAATAATAACAATTAATCGTCCTGAAGTCCGTAATTGCATAAACAATGAAACTAATCTGGAATTACAACAAGCTTGGAAGACTTTTCGTGATGATGACGATGCTTTTGTGGCTATATTTACGGGAGCCGGGGATATTGCATTTTCTGCAGGTTGGGATCTTAAGGATGCTGCCGCCCTTGAGTCATTCGAAGGTTATGATTGGTATCGAACAGCCTGTCATAATGTTGAAGGCTTTTGTGGATATACTAAGAAATTTGATATTTTTAAACCTATAATTTGCGCAATAAACGGATTTGCGCTTGCTGCTGGCCTTGAAAATTGTCTTATCGCTGACATCCGTATCGCATCTGATGATGCTAAATTTGGTGCAACCGAAAGAAGATGGAACATCGTTGCTGGCGATGGATTATGTGTTAGATTGCCTATAATTATTGGATACGCTTGGGCAATGGATTTAATAATCACAGGGCGAGTAATAGATGCACAAGAAGCGCTTCAGATTGGTCTTGTAAATGAAATAGTTCCTAAAGAGAAATTGATGGAAAGAGCTAAAGAATTAGCGCGCTCAATCTGTAAATTACCTCAAGGCGCAATTAGGACTGATAAGGAGACTGTTATCAGAGGCGTTGGTCGCACGGTTGAAGAAAGAACCTTCATTGAAACAGAGCAAATTCTTTCCATGTTTCTCCGGGGTGATAAACATACCGAAGGAGCTAAAGCTTTTCTCCAGAAGCGGAAGCCGTCATGGAAAGAACATGGCCTTTAAAAATTATATCCCTTATAGTTTTTTATATTCGTCGAGAATCTTATTTGCGACATGTGTAGTACTACCATACTTTCCTTCCTTTCTATACTTTGGTGGTAAGGCATCCATAGGCAATGTTTTCCAATTTTTTTCTACATCAAGCCCTCCTGCTAAAGTATTTTTTAATGCTTTCATTAACTTTTTTGATTCATTTTCAAAACCTAAATAATCAAGCATCATTGTAGCAGAAATTATGGTCGCAGCAGGATTTGCAATTTTCTTACCGGCTATATCAGGAGCAGAACCATGAGTAGGTTCGAAATATGGGATTTTTGGACCATAAACGCCCGAGCCAGCAACTCCTAATCCTCCCACTATTTGAGCGGCTTCATCGCTCAGTATATCCCCCATCATATTCGGAATAACGATAGTATCATGGTAATTAGGAAATCTAATCAATCTAGCCGCAAAATCATCAACAATATACGTCTCAACTTTTATTTCAGGGAATTCATTCTCGGCTATTTTTCTAATTCTTTTTATGAACAAGCCATCTTGGGTGCGAAATATATTTGGTTTACAAACAATTTCGAGCAAGCCTTTTCCAATTCCTTCATTCTTGCGTTTCATACACATTTCACATGCAACACGCCCTACCCTGTCTGTTGCTTGAGGGGATACTATTCTTAAACCATATATTGCTTTTTCAGTCCATCTTTCAATATCTGGCTTATAAATTAGTCCCTTTTTAATTAACTTTGTTAATTTTCCCTCTTTACCTACCGCTGCATAGCAGCCCTGTGTGCATTCTCTTATGAAGGTATAATCTACATTTTCAACTAAATCTAGTTTGAGATTAGTGTCCATACCTTTAAAGTATTTAATAGGTCTGATATTAGCATAATTTCCGAGGCCCCATCGTAAATATGCAATTACTTGGACAGCAGTTTCATGGGTAGCCCCAAATAAAACAGCATCACTTTTATCTACTGCTTCTCTTGTCTCTGGGGGAAACGCATTCCCCTGAGTTTCCATGGCACTCTCTCCACATGGCATTTTTTTTATTTCTAAACCATTAATGTCCATTCCTTCTAAAACGAGAACAGTCGCATTAACCACTGTTGGACCTATTCCGTCACCCCCTAAGGCTGTGACAATCTTTTTTGGTTTATGAATATTAGGACTTTTTAGCACGCTTTTATATTTTTCTGTCATTATTTTCACTTTTATCTAACCTTTAATTCATCGACTAGTTGCTTTTCTAAACCTCCTTTTTTCAGAAGATCTAACAAAAGTGGATGAATTTTTTTACCTCTTATCTTTTTATCAGTTCTTAAATTAGTTATTTCCGCATTAGGGATATTAATTTCAATCTTATCTCCTGTATCGAATTCCTTAGAAATTCCTTCAACCTCCAAAATAGGAAGTGCCCGGGCAAAAGAAGATCTATAAAAAATTCGAGCAAATGACTCCGCTACTATTGCTGCTATCCCTTTTTCTTGAAGGATAATAGGTGCAGTTTCTCTGCTTGAGCCACATCCAAAATTTCTTCCTGCAATAATGATATCTCCATCTTTAACTTGACTCGGAAATTCTTTAATTAAAGTTTCGCAAGTATGATCCAACGTTCCTTTTAAATCATCGAAATATTTACTAGGTGAAATTGCGTCTGTATCTACATTATCGGGAAAAACCCAAACTTTTCCTTTTAAAATATCTTTATATTCTTTAATTGCTTTTGATCCCATTATTGCCATTTAAATCACTCTCAATATTCTCTCGGGTCTGTTATTTCTCCTTTTAAAGCCGAAGCAGCAACAGTAGCAGGAGAACCTAAATAAATTTCTGCTGCTGGGCTTCCCATACGACCTTGAAAATTTCTATTAGAACTAGAGATACATTTTTCACCTGGAGCAAGAATCCCTCCAAGGGCTCCAAAACACGCACCACAACTTGGATTTGTAATGATGGTACCTGCTTTAATTAATGTCTCAGCAACACCAGATTTAGCGGCTTTAAGCCAAATTTGTTGCGACGCAGGTGTCACGATCATTCGAACATCGTTATGAATTCTCTTTCCTTCTAATATTTTTGCAGCTATTTCTAAATCTTCGAATCTTGCATTGGTACAAGATCCTAAAAATGCTTGGTTGATTTTAGTTCCCGCAACTTCAGAAACTGGTTTTACATTCTCTATAGTATGTGGACAAGAAATCTGGGGTTCCAAATCACTAACATCCATTTCATATATTTTTTCATATATTGCGTTAGAATCTGGTTTAACCAATTCACAGCGTTTGGAAGTTCTTTCTTTAATCCAATCTACAATTTTTTTATCAGGAACTCCAAAAGCAAACTTCGCACCTAATTCAAGAGCAAAATTTGACATTGTCATTCTTGATGCGATGCTTAGGTTTTCCATCGTGTCCCCTGTAAATTCTATGGATTTATATGTTGCAACTTCAGCGGAATAATCACCTGCTATTTTGATAATTATATCCTTGCTCATTACATTATGCGGCAGTTCACCTTTAATATTAAATTTAATTGAGTGAGGCACTCTAAACCATAATTCTCCTTTTACATATGCGTAAAAGAGATCCGTATTACCAAGACCACAACCTGCAGCATTAAAAGCGCCATATGTAGTAGTATGACTATCACCACCAACTATCAACATTCCAGGTCGTATATGTCCTTTTTCAGGTAAAACTTGATGACAAATCCCTTCCTTAATATCATAAAAATTTTTGATTCCTTGCTTTCTGACGAATTTTCGAATAAGATCATGAACTGCTGCCCACCTTTCAGAAGGGGCTGGATTATAATGATCAAAAATTACAACGATTTTATTTGGATCGAAGACCATTCGTTTTTTGGAAGGTCTTATCTTATTAAAATCCAACACAACTTTTCCAGTTCCTATATGACTCATTATTAAATCAAGCTTGGCGATAATGATATCTTCTGGTTTAATATCACTTCCAGAAAGAGAATGAGCCCCTAAAATTTTTTCTGCAATTGTTTGACCACTCATTTAATTCCCTCGAAAAGACTATTTAAGATAATTTAAGTTTAAATTTTAACCTTATAGATCTATTAGAAATAAATTTATTTTTTCAATTAATTTGAACCATAATATATTTTTTGATAGCATCCTTACATATATTGTATCTTATTAAATCAGAATAGGATTAAAAATGTCCGAAAAAAATACTGCGCAAGTAAATAATAGTGCCAGACATGTTCTTTTTCAATCCATGGATCGTATTTTAACCAATCTTAGGGATAATATGGAGCATCTTAGTAAACCGAAATATTTTAAATATACTCAGAAATTTATTGATTTAGTCTATGATGGTCTAAAAAATAAGAGAAGATTCTTTTTATTGGCTTCGGGCAGAAGTGCCTTCATATTACAATGTTTTGCTACAAGATTGGTTCATTTAGGTGCAGAGGTATATATGATCACGAATTTAGCAAGTATACCAGCATTAAGGAGAAAAGATATATTAATAGTACTATCTGGATCTGGTACAACCAATATTGTGGTAAGTTTACTTGAAACATATGTAAATACTGTAAAACCTTATGGGATTGTTGCGATAACATCTCATCCTGATACTATTATAGGGCGAATTGGAGATATAACGATAAAACTTAAAGGTCGAACAAAACGGGATAGAGGAAAAGAGGGCGAAGAGGCCATCCTCACTCCTGAAGGAACGATGTTTGAAGCCGTCGCATTTACTTACTTGGACGCAATCATCGCTGAACTAGCAATAAGAATGGGTAAAGCTAATGATGATTTATTAAAGGCTCACTCTGAAACTATATAGCCTAAAAATTTAAAATCTTTTTCTTTCTTTTTTCTTTAAGTCTTTAAAAGATTATTGTATTCTTAAGTAAATTTTAAGTATATCAAAATATATACTTATGATGTGCCCATTTATAGTGTTTCTAAGAGATTAATGTAAAATTATTACGATGAATAGAAATCTCCAATGGGCACATTCTATTCATCGTAATTTATATGAGAAGGGCTCCAATCGCTCCACAGAATTCTGAATTTCTTAAAAAAATTGCTTTTTTATTGTTAACTTTACAAAGTAATGATAACATTTTTTTTAAAACCTTATTATTCCTAAGAAATCCTCCACAGAATATTAAATTAATTATATCATTGGTTTCAGCCATTTGACAAGCAATTATTCCAACGTTTTCACCAATCATATTTATTAAAGAACTTATAATATCTTCTTTTTGAACTGAATTCATAGTAAAATTATCATTGATTTTCCCAAACGATGCAGCAGTAAATTCCCTAAAAATTGAGTTAACCCGATCGTCTTCGGGTTCATAAATATCCGATACTTTTAAATCTACATTATATCTATCTCCAATCGTTGATAATTTCATCGCTTCCTGGAAATCATTGAAGTTAAATAGTAATTTAATTAATCCCATAAATAATCCACCTCCAAGAGCGGTTCCTCCCAAATGTTTAAACGATTTCTTTTTCAAAATTATGGAAGTTCCCGTCCCTATAGTAATTATTAAAGAATCTGGCACAGCTATTTCTTTGTTTAGCAAGAAAAGAGTTTCTATTCCTTTAATATTTGCTTGAAATTCGTTATATAATTTTGTTTCTACTTCTTTTGAATACTTATTATATAAATTGAAAGCTTTACCGCCAGTAAAATTAAATTTTTTATAAAATCTTTTTTTTAAATCTAAAAACTTAATAATTTCTTCGAAATTTGGTTTAGTTAATATTAAATTAAGATATAAATTATCACCTTCGAGATAAGCAATTTTTGTTAAACTTTGTCCTATATCGATTCCTATAATATTTAAAGGAATTTCAATTTTCGATTGATTTATTCGAATTTTTAATAGGTCAATTTTTAAGATTTCTTACCACTTCGCTAAAGGTTTAATTGAAAAATCCATTATAATATTATAAAATTATTTTGAGATTATAAATTAATTCTCTCAGATTATTTGTTAAAATGGATCTAATAAACTCTGAAATAGTTGAAATTGCTATAGTTAAAGGTGAGACCCCTAAGGAAACTGTGTTAAATGGAATCGATAAACTCGGAGGGATTTCTAAATATATTAATGATGGAGATCAAGTATTTATTAAATTTAATTTAAAGCTACCGAATGGTTTTCCGACAAACACCAATTTTGACATACTTAACGCTGTAATTCAATTATGCAAAAAAGCTGGTGCTAAAAAAGTTTATGTTGGTGGTTTTCCCTTCAAAGGGATTACACTAAAAGCAATTTCCGACACTTTAAGCCTAAGAGAATACTTTGATAGCATAGGGGCGGAATTAGCGTTTTTAGATAATAGTAATTATTTCTACTTGAAAAAATTTGATGCTAAGAAATTAAAAGTTGTTAAAAATAGATCATTTTCAAAAGTAAATATAAAAAACAAGTCATTTATCATTCCTAAGGTCATTCTGGAATCGAATAAACTTATTTCAGTTAATCAGGTTAATGTTGATCCTTTATTCACATTTAGATTATCCTTACTTAATTCTTATTCAATCGTTCCAAACAGATATCAGGAAGTTAAAAACGTTCTAAAAAAAGGAAAAGATTGCATGTTAAACGACCAATACAAACAAGAATTAGATTCAAATATTATTGATGTTTTTTCTTTAAAAAGACCTAATTTAATAATAAACGACCTCTTTTATATTTTAGAAGGTGCTGGCCCTTACATATATAAAGATTCAAATCTGAAAAAAACAGGGATAATGGTCCTCGGAAATGATGCCGTTGCTGTAGATATAATCACCGCAAAAATAATGAATCTCAATACAAATGCAAATGACTTAATTTTAAGAGCTGAAAAAAGTAGAATAGGTACTGCTAACCTTTCCAAAATTAAAATTGTAGGAGAACATTTTAAAGACATTAATATTGATATTGAAAAATGTGCTAATAAGCTTGACAAGATTAAATTACAGAGTTTTTCAATTAACGCAGGTCAATTATGTTCAGGATGCTTTAAACAAGCTTATCATCTATTAAATCTTATGAAAACTAATATGACAAAGGATTTAAAATACATTACTCCACATAACTCTTTTTTAATAGGAGACAATCCACCTAATCCTAATATTATAGGCAAGGATAACATTATTCTTTTTGGAGATTGCGCTATAAATAGTACAAGAAAAAGAAAGTTTAAAATAATAATAAAAGAATCTAAGAAGAATAGAAGATATAGGGTAAATAAAAAAATACTAAAACTATCAGGGTGTCCACCAGATATTATCAAATGCGTGGAATTGTTAATAGATTATTACAGAAAAGGTAATGTGCCTATGCTTAATTTATATTATAAGACAATCGCTTCCTACGCTTCTAAAAAAATTAAAAAAAAAATAAGGATATGGGAGGGATTATAGCATTGATTAACGATAATTTTAAGAGTAACTGGTCAAAAATTTTAAATTATAATTCTAATATAGAGATTTTTGACGATGCTAAAAAATTTAAAGAAAGAGTTCGAATTCCATTAACTCCAATTAAAACTGAGGGAAATGTAATATATTATCTTTTTAAACTCTTATATCCAATATTCATTAACGATCAACAGAATATCCTTGATGCTGTAATCTCTGACAAAGGAAAAGAGATTCTGAAATTATTTTTATATGTAACTAAAAAAGCAGGAATACATGAATCTTTCCAAATATTACCAAAAGAAATGATAAATTTTCAATTGGATGATTTGCATGAGATTAATAAAATTTTTAGTGCTACTCAATCGGTTTTAATAGAAAAGAAAAATGTAAGGATC
>JBHLQY010000002.1:0-60564 GCA_048883105.1 Candidatus Thorarchaeota archaeon
ATCCTCCCCCAATTATTATTATCTTATAAATCCTTTTTTTTTTTATTTTTACCTTTTTTGAAAGTCTTATTCACATTTATTTTGCAAATATTATATAAAATCAGAGGTATTTAATTTTTAATAACACTAACAAATACTTATTACAATTATTATTAAGAGACTGTAAAAATTTTTTTAAAAATTATGTGATAAATGTGCCTATAGAGAGGGTCGAGTCGAAGAACCAAAAAGATTTATTTTAATAATTATATTCGCATAACATTTTGTTTTATAATATCCAAATAATATAAGATTATTTATTTTGATCGCTACAAATAAAGCTAGAGTTGATACAATAAATGATTTATCCTCTCCTAAGTTATTTTAACAATGTATCTGGACCAAGGATTTTATTAAAAGCCCCCGAGCTAAGGACATCTATTCATCTAGATCACATTCCTCTTCTTATGGATCTCTACAGAGAAGGCTTTTTTATTCATGAATTTGGTCCTATAAGAACTATTAACCTGCTTTTTGAAATTTATAGCCCTTTGGCAAGAGGAAATGTGGAATTTATCATGGTAAGTCTTATCTGTTTTGAAAAACAATATAATTTAAGCTCGTTTAAAGAAATAATGGAGTTTTTCGTGATTGAACTTCAAAATATTCCTGAAGTTTATAAAGGATTTCACTGTGAATCTGAAAAATTTGGAGCTAAAGAAAAGTATTATGAAATCGTAAATCTTTTCCATTCATTTAATCAATCTTTACCAAAAGAAAAAGCCATAATCGAACAGAATGCAAATAAAATTTTTACCTATGGACTCTCAAAAACGGGAAAAAATAATATATTAAAATGTCTGCAAAAGAATTTATTACAAGCTAAATTTGGAAATAATAGAAATCCTTCTATATTAGGAAAGTTCTAATTTTTTTTTTAATGTTTTCTTTCAGAAAATTTCTTTATTATTTTTCGAAAATAGAGAGACAAAATAAGTCTAATAACCTCTTTTACCACTCGAAATATTATCCAAAATAAAGAAAAGTTTTTAATTATAAAATATATTTCATATTAAAAAGTAATATCTCAGTGTATTATACTTAAATCAGCAAGATTCTTTTCAATGGACGTTATTAATATTGTAATTCACGGTCGAGGTGGGCAAGGTGCAGTTACTGCGTGCGAAATTATTGCAGAAGCAGCTTTTTTAGGAGGAGAATTTGCTGATGTTCACGCATATCCTTCTTTTGGAGCTGAGAGGAGGGGAGCGCCTGTCCAAGCGTTTGCTAAACTTTCTAAAAAAGAAAAAATATGGGATCGTGCTCAAATAGAAGCTCCAGATATTATAATTGCTCTTGATGAGACTGTATTAAATCAAACAATTACTTCTTCTTTAAAAAAAGACGGAATTTTTATTATAAATTCTGAAAAAGAACCGAAATATTTTGCAGATAAATATAACCTATCTAACATTAGGATTATTGTTGCTGATATAAATAAATTGGCTTTAGAGAAAGGCTTAATCATTGATGGAGCGCCAATAGTTAATACTCCAATTTTAGGTTTACTTTCTAAATCTCTAACTGGCTTAAGTTTAGATAATTTAAATAAAGTTGTTCAAAAAAGAATGAACAAAAATTTAGCTAGATTAAACATTGAACTGATTGAAGAAGGATATAAATTAGCAAAAATTTTGTAAATGTTTCTTGATACATTTTAACTTAAATGATAGGGAGTCTAACATTAAATATACACCCTCTATTCCTTCCAGTAGATTCCACCCAAATTTTTCCGCCATGTAGATCAACTATTTGTTTGGTGATATATAATCCAAGACCAGAACCTTCCATGTCGACATATTCTAAGCCCTCCCCGTATCTTTCGATTTTACCAAATCTGGTAAATATCCTTTTCATTTCTTCTTCAGTAAATCCTACTCCTGTATCGCTAACCGAAAATATTGCCCAATTGCCATATTTCTCTAAAGCTAAACTTACTCTACCTTTAGGAGGAGAATTCTTTATAGCATTCGATAATAAATTTGTAATTACTTGTTCCATTCTACTACTATCAATTTCTAAATATAAATCGTCAGGGACTACTAAATTTAGGTTAATATCTCGTTTTTTTATTAAATATTTCATATCGCTAACGGTATCTTTAATCATTTCACCCAAATTGGTCATTTGTTTCTTTAGTTCGAATTTTTCGTATTCAATTCGAGTTATATCAAGTAAATTTTCAACCAATTTAGCTAAACGCTTACCTCCCTTCTCAATCATTTCTAATATTTCTAATTGTTCCTTATCAAATTTATACGAGTGTAGAAGATATTCAGAACCACCTAACACAGGAATTAAAGGCGTTTTTAATTCGTGTGATACTCTCGAGATAAGCTCCTTTCTAATATGATCTAACTCTTTTAGTTTTTCTACTTCCTCCTTAACCAGAAGCTCAGCTTTTTTACGTTCCGTGATATCATACCCCATAACTTGGATAAATGTCTTATTACCTAATTTGATGCTTGTAGACATAATATTTGCCCAAAATAAAGTCCCATCTTTCTTATATAATTTAACATCAATAGGGGGTAGTGATTGTCCTTTAAAAAATAATTTCAATCGTTTAGCAAATAATGGTACAAATTCTGGATGAACGATTGAAAGATTGTAGAGTGATCTACCGATTAATTCTTCCTTTTTATATCCAATAATTTCTTCAGATGCAGGATTACAGTCCCTAACGATATTATTATAATCTATCAATATTATCGCAAAAGGGGAATTTTCAAAAAGATGACGATATCTTTCTTCCGAACGCTTTAACCTTTGCTCCAATTTGAATCTCTCACTGATATCAGCGACAGTTCCTTCAATTCTTATTGGTTTTCCGTTTTCATCTCTGATTAAATGAGAATCCACTCGTAAAGCTACATCTAAATTATACCTATTTTTACCCTGAGCGATGAAATCATCAATAATATTGTGTTCTAATAATTCTTTAACAAATTTCTTTCGATCTTCATCGGTTTTCCAAAAATCTAAAGTGTTCATTTCATTTATATTTATAGATTCATCATATCCCATTATTTTCCTAAATGCTGGATTAATATTTAGTATTGAACCATCCCAAGCTATTTGATAAAAGCCTAAATCTAACTCATCAATCATTTTTCTGTACTTTTCTTCTGAGTCCTTTAATTTTTCTTCTGCTTTTTTTTTATCGGTAATGTCTATTAGTATAATGAGGTCTGCGGGTCTGTTTTGATATGTTATCGTTTTCGAATAATTTTCCACCCATCGAACCTCTCCCGTCTTTTTAATGATTTTAAGAACATATTGATTTATAACATCTTCTAAACCTTTCTGCTTTTTACTAGCTTGTTTAAAAACTACTTTTTGATAATCTGGGTGGATTATGTTTATATATTCTTCAGGATTCCAGCGTTTCATTTCCTCAATTGAGTATCCGCATAATTCCGAGAGATGTTGATTAGCATATTTAACTAAATTATCTTGAAGAATACAAATACCTAGGAGAGATTGTTCGGTAATTGTTCTAAACTTTCCTTCTGATTCCTTTAATTTCTTTTCTGCGTCTCTTTTTTCTGTGACATCTCTCAGAAAACCGCTGAAACCGACTTTATCTCCATTAAAATCATATCTTAAATAGACTGAAGATTCACCATATATTATCCTTCCATCTTTACTAATAATTTCGTATTGAAGGCTTTTTTCTGGGATTCCAGTATTATATACATCGTTAAATACTTCAAATGTTCTTTTACTATTCTCTTCAGACATGTAATTACTAAAATTCGTTCCCATTGCCTCTTCTCGAGTATAACCTGTCATTTCGCATAAAGCGTCGTTGAAAAAAGTAAAGCTCCCCTTTAAATCGACTTCAAAATAACCCTCTTTAATGCTCTCAATAATATTTCTATATTTTTCTTCGGATTCTCTTAATTTTTGCTCAGCATTTTTGCGTTCAGTAATATCTACAAAAACTTCTTGAACAGCAGGTTTTCCATTAAAAGTTAAGATTGTAGCATACATCTCTACGGTTCGAACAATTCCATCCTTTCGAATTACACGAAATTCATAATGTGAAGGCACTTTCTTTCCATTTAAACGTTCCATATGACGATTTGAAACTAATTCTCTATCATCATGGTATATTAAATTTATAACTTCTTCCGAAGACAAAGATAATAATTCTTCAATATTATATCCTAAGATCTCTGATAAGGCTTTATTAGCAAATATTATTCTAAGATCTTGCAGAATGCAAATTCCTTGTAATGATTTTTCCACAAGAATTCGATATTTTTCTTCGGATTCTTTTAAGCTTTGTTCGGCAGCTTTCCGATGCGTAATATTTCTTGAAACTATTTGGATAAGCATTTCATTCTCCAATTTAACCAAAGAAACATAAGATTCCACTATAACTTTTTTGCCTCTTTTATCCACATATTCAAATTCTATAGGATAATTAATTTCGCCCTTTTTTATCTTCTCAAACATCTCAATTAAGTTGGGTATTTTATTTCTTGGCATAGTATATAGGTCAATAAAATTCTTACCTACTATTTCTTTTCTATCTAACTCAATAAGAAGTTCAGTCTCTTTATTACAATCAATAATAATTCCATTTTTATCTAACAATACTATTGAATTAGGTGAAGTTTCAACTAAAATTCTATATTTTTCTTCAGATTCTTTTAAATCTTGTTCAGCTTTTTTCTTCTTTGTTATATCCTGTATTAAAATTTGTATTAAGGTTTCATTTTCTATTTCTATTAAAGAGGCATGTAAACTTAGCCATTTAATATCCCCGATTGATCTATATATTGGAAATTCAACAGCCTCTATAATCTCACCCTTAATTATGGTATAGAATAACTCTTTGAATATCGGCGAAAGATGTTTGTTTCTATCGGTTAATGAAACAATCTCTGTGAAATTTTTCCCAATTAAATCTTCTTTAGTATGGATAGAAAGAAACTTATTTACCGCAGTATTGCAATCTATTAAATTTCCTTTTAAATCTAATAATCCTATGAAATATGGAGAACGTTCGAATAAATGCCGGTATTTTAATTCAGAATCTTTTAATTTTAGTTCTGCTCGTTTCCGATCGGTAATATTGCGAACAATTCCTTGAATAACTTTATTTTCACCTAGGTTAAAGATACTTGATGAAACTTCGGCAGGAAATATAACACCGTTCTTTTTTTTAAAATTAATCTCAAATCTTACAAAACCTTTTTGCGAAATTTCTTCAAAAGCTTTTTTAGACATTGAAAGGGCTTCGTTTGGATGTATCTCAGCTATTTTGAGGGATAGCATCTCTGATTTTGTATAACCAAATAGATCTAATACTTTTTGATTTACATCTATAATATTACCCTCTAAATCATGAATGAAGATGGCATCATTCGAACCTTGAAAAAGGTTGCTATATTTTTCTTCAGATTCTCTTAACTTTTGTTCACTTTTTATTCTTTCTGAAATATCAATAAATACACCCTCTATTGTCCCTTTTTCTTGATTAATTTCACCAGAAATAGATATTTCCTTTCTATTTCCATCTTTATCAACCAATTCTGCCTCAAAACCAGATTTTACACCATATTCTCTTAATTGCCTGATGAATTCTACCCTATCTTCATAATTAAAAAGTTTTATAGCAGTACTATTATTCATCAAATCCTCGGCATTTTCATAGCCTGCAATTTTAGCAGCAGTATCGTTTGCTCTAATAAATTTACCATCTTCTATTCTTGAAGTCCATAAACCTGCAAGAGCATTTTCGTATAAATTTCGAAATTTGTTTTCGGATTCTTTTATTTTTTGTTCTGCAAACTTGCGTTCAGTGATATCTTTAATTAAAGCACCTATTTTTGTAGGATTTCCCTGCTCATCCTTGATTAACCATCCTGTTAGTGATATAGGAAATATCGTTCCATCTTTTCTTATATATTCCTTTTCAAACGTTCCTTGTCCCTCAAACATGAAATTTTTAATTGCCTCTGCTTCAGCCTCGTGCCATTTCTTCGGAGTGATTAATTGGAAATTCATGCTTTTAAGTTCTTCTAATGTATAACCAAGCATGTCTTGATAAGCTTTATTGGCATTAAGAAATTTACCATCCAGTGTAGTAGTTACAATACCATCTGGGCTTGATTTAAATAGATTTTTATATCTTTCTTCACTCTCTCTTAAGGCATTTTCAAATTTCTTGCGCTTGGTAATGTCTCTTGCAATTGTAAGGATTTTTCTTTTTCCCTCTTGGTCATTAAACACTTTACTCTTAACATGAATCCATCCATAAAAACCCTTTTTATTTCTCATTCTTAATTCTCCCGTATATTCACCAACTTCAAAAGCTTTTTGTATGGCTTTTTTAGCACCTTCTCTCTCATCTGGATGAACCAAATCTAACGCTGGTTTACCTATTAAATCTTCTCTTTCATAACCAGTTAATTTCAAATGAGTTTTCTCGTTAATAAATTCATATTCAGATTTTTCGTTAAGAACAGCAATCAAATCGTTAGCATTTTCTAGAATGAGACGATATTCCTCTTCAGTTTTTTTTTTTCTAATATCTTCATTCAAGATTTTTTCACCATTTTCTTTTATTGATGGCTTTTAAAATTAAAAAAATTATATTTATTCTTACAATTAGTCAGAGTATTTAATTTACTCAAAAGAAATAAGGAAATATTGAATATATATTTCTTACTCTTTATCGTTATTTTTACGCACTATAACAAATAATTAAAAATTATAATTTTTTTGATTAAAATCTGGTTAAATAATAAAGAAAAGAGTTTTATTTCAAGAGCTATTAAATAGGGTAATAGTCTAAATATGTCTAATTGTGTTATTTCTATGACAGATTCGAAAAAAGATTATCAAAAAATATTAGCCTCAGTTCAAAAACCAGTTATCGGTGAGGCTGGCAAAACAGGTACATGGAGTAGTTTAAAACCCATAATTGATGAAACAAAATGCATACCAGTAAAAACAGGAAAACCTTCTTGTTTTAATTGTTGGCTTTATTGTCCAGATTCATGTGTTTCAAGAACTATTCCACCTAAAATCAACAATGACTATTGTAAAGGATGTGGTATATGTATGGAAGAATGTCCTGTAAAAGCGATTTCAATGAAAGAGGCGAAAGTTCTATGATTCAAAGTGAAATATCAGCAAAAAATAAAAAAGTAGAAATCTTAACAGGAAATCATGCAGCTGCTTATGCATTTAGACAAGCAAGGGTAGGTGTCATTTCTGCCTATCCGATAACGCCTCAAAGCCCCGTTGTAGAGAAAATATCTGAATTTATTCGTGATGGGAAATTAAAAGCAAGATTTCTGATGGTTGAATCTGAACATTCTGCGGCTGCGGCTTGTTGCGCAGCTTCTGCTACAGGTTCAAGAGTGGGGACTGCGACTTCAGCACACGGTCTTATGCTAATGTATGAGCTTTTGCCGTGGGCATCAGGAACTAGATTGCCCATTGTAATAAATTTAGCTACTAGAAGCTGTGGAGCCCCTTGGTCAGTTTGGGATGACCATTCAGATTTCATTACGGTAAGAGATGTTGGCTGGATTCAATTTATGTGCGAAGATAATCAAGAAATCTATGATACCAACATTCAGGCATTTAAAATAGCAGAAGATCCAAGAGTCTATCTACCTACAATCGTAGCTTATGATGGCTATATTCTCTCGCATACTATGATGCCAGTATTGTTAGAAACCCAAATGGAGATTGATGAATTCTTACCTCCAATAAAACATCACATTAATTTATCAGATCTCTCACAAGTAAAAGGAGTAGGACCGGTGACATTACCTAATGTTGTGAAGAGAAAGGAAGGAACAGCTCCAGGTTATTACGAATTTAGATACTCTTTACAAAAGGCTTTAGAAAATTCTATTGATGTTATTATAGAGGTTCATGACGAGTTCGCAGAGAAATTTGGTAGATCTTATGGAAATGGATTGTTTAAAACATTTAAAACGGAAGATGCTGATACAATTATTTTCTGTATGGGATCGGTTTCTTCGCAAGCGAAAACTGTTATTAAAAAACTGCGAAATGAAGGAATAAAGCTAGGCTTAGTAAGTTTAAGATTATTTAGACCTTTTCCTGTGAAATATTTAAGGGAATTTTTTAAAGGCAAAAAGAATGTTATAGTTTTTGATAGAGAAATAGGTTATGGATACGAAGGTGTTTTATCATATGAATTAAAAGCTGCGCTCTATGGTTTAAAAGATTATCCTTTTATTAAGGGTTTTATTGTCGGATTAGGTGGAAGGGATGTAAAAAATGAACATATTATAGATGGAGTTCATAGAGCTTTAGAAGAATCTAAAAAGGGGGATATTATACATGAAACTGAATTTTTAGGATTGAAATTAGATGAACTAGATTTTTTGGATTGAGGGGATGAGAAATATGGTAAAAGTAATGGATGTTCGAGAAGAGGAATTTATATATCCAGGCACAAGAATGTGTGCCGGATGTGCGATGGCGCTAATTTATAGAGTTGCTCTTAAAGCTCTTGGTCCAAAAACGATACTTACGGTGCCTGCTTCGTGTCTGACAGTACTTCATGGAATGCAAGGTTTTTGTACTACTAAGCTTTCTGTACTTCATACTCCTTTTGCGACTACGGGAGCTGCTGCCTCTGGTATAGTAGCATCATTGGAAGAAAAAGGTCTGGGCGATGAAATAACTGTAGTTGCATTCGCTGGTGATGGGGGTACTACTGATATTGGTATTCAAGCACTTAGTGGAGCCGCAGAAAGAGGTACCGATTTCATTTATGCTTGTTATGATAATGAGGCGTATATGAATACAGGGGTTCAGAGGAGTGGATCAACACCTCTCGGAGCCTTCACAGCAACGACTCCGGGGGGAAAAAAATTACCTAAAAAGAATATGCCAAAAATTCTTGAAGCTCATGGAATTCCGTATGTAGCAACTGCTAACGGTTCTTATCCTCTTGATTTGTATGAAAAATTTCAAAAAGCCCGAGATATAAAAGGAACTAGATATATACATATTCTTTCAGCTTGCCCTCCAGGTTGGGGTTATGATCCAAAAGATTCAATCAAAGTGGGAAGATTGGCCACAGAAACGGGATTCTGGCCTTTGTACGAAGTTATTAATGGTAAATTCATCTTATCTAATATTAGTAAGAAATATTTGGATCCTTCTAATAGAAAACCTGTTGAAGAATATTTAAAAGCTCAAAAGAGATTTAGTAGAATAACTGCTGAAGAAATTATTCAGTATAAAGCATATATCGATGGTCAATGGAACGAAATCAAATTAAGATTAGAAAGTCAATGATTTATTTAGCTATTTACTAAAATTATCTTATATCCTGTTTTTTCGTAAATTTTTATGCACACATTTTTTAATTTTTAACTTCTTATATCTTCTATTCATTTAAATTAAAATTATTAAAACACCATTAGATTGATAAATTAATAACCTTTAATATACTAAAATTAATGTCATGGAAGCTGCTCGACTTCTCACTAAAGTTGATAAAGAAGATTTGAGAATTTTAATGGCAATAGAACTCGGAATGAAGAGGTCTAAGTATGCAACGGTAAATAACATTAAGTTTTATTCAAGGTATCCAATGGAAGAGACATTATTTAGACTAAAAAAAGTCCACAAATTAGATTTAATAATCAGAGATTCGTCTACATATGAAATTGGATATACTCTCAATTCAAAAGCTTATGATCTTTTAGCATTACATACATTAGTAGAAAAAAATATAATAAGTCAATTAGGTCCTATTTTAGGGAAGGGTAAGGAATCGGATGTATACAGTTGTATGGATGATAATGAAAATATCTACGCTATAAAAATATATCGAATAGGTAGAACGAGTTTTAAAAATATTAAAAAATTTAGAAATTTGATTGGTGAAAGAGTCCATTTCTCGTGGCTTTACGTGAATAGGCTTGCTGCTAAAAAGGAGTTCGAAGCACTTGAAAAGATTTATAATCTTAATTTAAACACTCCTAAACCAATTGGATATAATAGACACATAGTTGTAATGGAATATTTAAGAGGAAAAGAATTGGCTTATTATAAGAGTATTGACAAACCCGAGTACATATTTAAAGAGATTATTAACCAAATGATAATAATTTATAAAAAAGCTAACATTGTTCATGGTGATTTGGGAGAATTTAATGTCGTTGTGGATGAGAAAGGAAATATATTAATAATAGATTGGCTACAATGGGTTCCTAGTGACCATCCAAACGCAAAAAAAATCCTTAAACGAGATATTGAGAATTTATGTAATTATTTTAAGAAGAAATTTAAAATTAAAAGTGATAGCAAGGAGATTTTATTAAAATTTTATCAAAAATAATATTTTACTTCAAGTTTTTAGCTTTTTTCCTTGAATTATAACATCTTCTACAATTTCTTTATTAAGAATTTGAAGTTCGAAGATTTTCGATTTTAATAGTGAGATTAATTTATTCAAATCCAAATTTTTATTTAAGATTGAGAATTTTATATCGGCATCGTCTTTAACTACTCTAAGCATTTCTTTAACACCGTCAATAATGTGAGGTAGATTTTGCAGAGAAGTAAGAGAAAAAACTGAATTAAAGATATTACTTCTGATTGGTAAATTTTCCAAATCAGATAAAATTAGATGAATTTTATTTCCTATTTTCTTATCTTTATTGAAATTCTTCGATTTGAAAATCTTTAGCATATTGATTGAAATATCAATCGCAATATAAGAATAAAATGCTGTTTTGATTTGTTCTAGTGAGTTAATTATGAAATCGTATAGTAAACCAGTTCCACAACCGGCATCTAATATAATTTTCCCTCCCACTGTGTAGCTCTTTAGGACAATTTTATATTTATTATATTGAATTTCCTTATATCTTCTCTCATAGTAATCTGAAGTTGAATTGTATTTAATTATAATCTCTTTTTTCTTATTCTGGTTCTCTCTCCTTTTTTTCAAAAAAATAACCAATGAAATTTAAAATAGGTTAATATCAGATAATAAGGTTTTTATTCAAAAAAATTTATCTTTAAATAGTTTAATAATAATTTTTTATTTTGAAAAGGTATAAAAAGGGATAAAGTTAGGATGTCACTTAATAATAATCCACAAAGAAAATCGAAAAATCCATTAACAATATTGCAAAACGCCCAAAAGTCAAAAATTTTATTACGATTGAAGGACGGTACGGAGTATAGAGGAATATTAAAGGAGATCGATGCATATATGAATATGATTTTAGAAGACGCCACAGAAATTATGAATGGAAGCCCAATTGCGAAGTACAATGAGATCTTTATTCGTGGGAATAATTTATTGTTTGTGAAACCGGACGCAAGTGAGATCATGTAAAATAAGAGATAATATCAATATTAAAACTAATTTTTCTTATAAGTTGATAAATAGAAATTGTGTCCTCAAAATTCTAATAGTGAATTAACCTCTAATCTCATTTCAATCGTTGGTTATGGGACATTTATAACACAAGGGTACTGGAAAAAAAAGAATAATGTTGAGGTCTGCCTTATAAAGGATTTCATTAGAATTTTTCCGAAAGGAAATTGGTTTCCTTACGCTTTACCTTGCAAACACTTTTCTTTTTGGGCTCTAAGATTTTGTGTTTTAGAAGAAGAATTAGACGAATTAGATCGATATGAAGGAGTGGATGCTGGATTATTTCAACGAATTAAAATTTCAATTTTATTAAAAAATGACAGGAATGTGAACGCATTCATGTATATTCCTACAAATGACACAGTAAAATCCCTAAATTTAAATTTTGATATCGACAAAACTGATAGATGGAAAGAGGAAATTAAAAAGATTCCAGAAGTTGTAAAAAAATTTCCTGAATTAATTTTATAATAGTTCTAGAGTTTTAGGGATAATTCTATTATTTCTTATTATCGCATAAGAAGCAGGATTCGGTGAAAAATCTCCACGATAGTTTGCTGCGGAAAATATTGAAAGTAATCGTCCGTTGAAAAACCATTTATAACCCTCTGGAAAGCATTCATGGGCTCGAATAAGGTATTTAAGATTATTTGACTCCATGAAATTATCGAAAACATCCTCACCAAAAAACTTAATTCCAGGCCCTCTAAAACTTCCCTTAAAACCCCGTAACCCAGATTGTTTTGGATCATTCCATAAAATTTGGAAAATACCTTCATTAATCGTTTTTAAAATAGAATCATCAATATTGCTAAGTTTTAATCCCTTTAATTTATTCAAGATATCTATATCTTCAGGAATTCCTCCATGTAAACATAAAATTAAATTATTGACGATCGCGCACATAGGAAGCATATTATAAACTGCTAAAATTTCGCTAAATTTATTATAATCCTTAAATCTTTGGAGGAAATCATAAAAAAATCCATATGCTTGGTTCATCTCTAAGGTCTCGTGATTTCCTCTTAATATGTAAAAACTATCATGTTTAAGAATTTTTAAAGCTAAAACTACAATTAAACATTCCAATTGATTCGCTCCCCTATCAACTATGTCTCCTAACGATATTACCAATTTAGGTTTTTGTTGATTAATTATATCTATAATCTTCATCAATGTCTGCATATTACCATGGATATCACCAAGAACAAAAGCTTCCTCCGAATTGTCTAAGCCAAATTCCAATAATAGAGGCTCATCTTTAAATATATCTCTGGCTTGTTTCAAAATTTCTGAAATTATATCGAAATCAAGATTAGTGATAGATTCTGGCGTTTTAATTAATTTTTGTAAAAAAGAATTATCAATCAATACGCATACCTGTTATATATAAACTAGACAATTTTAATGGAATAGTATTTCTACAATTATAAAACTATCTTTGTATAATATTATAAGTAAGGAACTTAAAATGATAAAATTATAATCGATAAAATGGAATTTTTAAATGAGTTAATTGATAATTTCGAGAATCAAAAGATTATAAGTTTTAGAAATAAAAGAACTTCTGGTGTTGTTTATACACCAAATGAAATTGCTGATTTTATTGTAAAAAGTATATTTAAAATTTGCATCAAAGATTTACTCCAATTATATGGATATTTTACGAAAGAATTGGATATCCATAATATAATTCAAATTTTAGTTAGCAATGAGGAATTAAAGGAAGTCATAAATAAGAAGATTGAAAATATTAAGATTTTAGATCCTTCTTGTGGTTCTGGAAGATTTTTAATTTCTGTAGCAAAATTATTATACAATTTAAGGAAGAAAATTAATCCTAGTTTGAAAGAATTTGACTTGAAAAAGAAAATTATTCAAAATAATATTTATGGAATAGACATTGATAAATCTACATGCTATATCTCAAAATTAAGGTTAATGAATTGGGTATATTCAGATCAATCAGATCAAACATTATATCAAAATATTATAGAAACTGATTTAAAAAACCTAAATACAAATGATATTGGGAAAATTATTCAACAATATGATGTAAAATTTAATGTTTATAATTTGGATTATCTATTAGAATTTGATAAAGATAATTATTTTGATTTTATAATTGGAAATCCTCCCTATATTGAAAATAAGAAATTAAAAAACACCTTATACAAAAAACAGTTATATAAAAAGTTCTACTCGGCTTATCGGTTATTTGACATTTCAATTTTATTTATTGAAAAATCTTTACAAGTATTAAAAAAAAATATAGGATACCTTTCATTTATTTTACCTAATAAATTTTTATCTTCGGATTACGGTATTAAAATAAGAGATTTATTAATAAATAAAACAGAACTTATAGAGATTATTAATATTTCCTCATTACCTGTTTTTCACAAAAAAGCAACATATCCCGTAATCCTCTCTCTTAAAAATAGATTTCCAAGTGGTTCTAATGAAATAATCATAAAAACTTATAGTGATATCGGGGAAATCTTTAAATCCAATGTTTCAAAATTCTTTATTTTATCTCAGAAATTAATTAATCAACTTCCATCTAAAGTTATTCCAATTTCAGGTAATATAGAATTAATTAATCACCTCTATTCTAAATTTAAAACGATTTCAGAGACGTTTAATGATTTAAAAATTATATATAGACCATTTGGGTTTTTGAAATACAGCAAATTTTTTGATAATATCAGTGAAAAAAGAAAATCTAAAAAAGATCTACTTCTAATTGGAACCGGAAATGTAGGAAAATATCATCTAAAATATAAAAAGCGAATTAAAATAGCTAAAAAAGATATAAAAGTTTCATATTTCAATTATAAACCAGATTTTCAAGATATTTGGGATGACCTCAGCAGTGAAAAAATAATATTTAGAGAAATCGCTAAGGATTTGACATGTGTATTTGATCTTGGTGTTTTGACGAACATCACAGGACTATACTTTATTAGAATTCCCTCAATCGATATAAATAAACTATTTTGTCTCATGACGATCTTAAATTCTAAATTCATAGATACAGTTTTTAAAAGCCTTTTTAGCACTTTGCATATGTCAGGAGGTTATTTAAGGTTCAACGGAAGTTTCATTAAAAGATTGCCAATGCCTAACCAGTTTCCAGTTTCTTTATATCATATAGGAAAGGTTATTCAATTTCTTTCGCAATTGAAATATGAAATGAATACTCAATCAGAATTGAAGATTTTTAGAGAAATAAATACCACAAATATTAAAACATATTTAGATTTCTTTAAAAAATTAGCAAATTCCTTAGTTTTTTTATTATACTTAGAAGAAAACTACGAGAAATCGAATAAATCCTATAATTTTTTATATAATATTTTATATTCAGAAGATTATTTTCCTAATATTCAATTAAAATATTTAACACCTCGTTTTAATTTGGCAAATTTTAAAATTTTTCCTTTTGAAAAATTAAAATCAGAACTACTCCAAATTACAAATTTGTACAATAAAATAAAAGCGAATAAAAAAATACAGATAGAAATAGAGAATATAATGAAATTTTCTCCTTCTTATTTATAAACATAAATATATAAATACTTAAGAAATATATAATTTAGGATATATATATAATTAATATAACTTTGTTTATTTGGTGTTGTAATGAAAGAATTAAAAAACAAATATGTGAGAAGCGTGATAAAGCTTGGTAATTCTTACGCGATGACATTTCCGCAAGAATGGACAAATCAAGCTAACTTGAAAGAGAAATCTGAAGTAACATTATATCCAATCGATGACAGATCAATTATTATAAGAACATTTGATAAGGAAAAAAAGACAATTTTCAATATCGATGGAAATGAATGGCCTGTTAAATTAATAAAACAAGCTATAATCTCTGCTTTTAAATTAAATGTAGACGAGATTTACATAAAATATAATGATGATAATCAAGAAGACATTTACAAACTCATAATTAATTTGGAAAGGGAAACTATAGGTTTTGATTTCAAAGATAATTCTGAAAGAAAAGAATTTTTTATAAATTTCTTATTAGACACATCAAGCAAACCGTTTCAAGATATATTAATGGATCTCTCAGAAGTCTTTAGAAGAATTATAAAAAATGTCATTGAAGGGATAACTAAAAAGAATAGTGAATTATTATTGGCAGAGATAGAACGCAAATATAGTCTAGGAACGAGGATTCTTATTACAGGTCTTAGCGACTATCCTGTATCAGAAGGTTATCGAAATATACCTTTAATTAGATTTCTTGGCGATAGGGTTATGCTCCTCTATATTAGAGATTTTATTAACGAGGCTTTAACTTTAAAGCTCATATCGAATGATATAATTAAAAAATTTTCAGAAATTTTAATTAAAATCCCAAGCTTGTTAATTAATTTAATTAAAAATTATGATAATATAAATCTAGATTCAATTTCAAACTTTCAAGGATATTTAAGTAAATTAGGAATGATGCTCGAGAATTTTGCATATGAGGAATCAAATATAGAAGTGCAGCAAGTTAGAAATAAAATTAAATATTATTTGAATAGTTTCCAAAACTTTTTCGATATCGGAATAACACGACTTATAGAATCTGAGATCGGTATGGTATAATTTTTAATCTTTAAAAACCATAAAATCTAAATTTTAATTTTAATTTTGAACATTAAAAATTTTAAATTTAATCCAATTAAAACTATTAGTGAATAATTAATGGCTAAAAAAAAGAAACTACCAGCAGAGACAGAAAATGATGAAATCCCTTCAGGTAAAATTGATGAAGATGGAGATGAAATTTTAGATTTATATGATGAAAAAGATGACTTAACTGAAGATTTAATCTACGACCTTAGTGAAATAGAAGATGAGATGTTAGTCGATGAGACTGAAGATGAGGAATTTGGCTATGAAGTTAATGAAGTCGAAAAAATGATGAGAAAAATTAAGTGCGAACCTTGTCCAGGCAGTGATAGTAAGCCAGAATGTAAAGTTAGAGATGATTTTGGGTGTCCGCCTGGAAAAGAATCAAAAAAGAAGCCCTGGACCGAAGCAGAAAGAAAAAGATCGGGAAAAAGTAAGAAAAAATAACTTATTTCGCATGCTAACTAAAATTAAAAAGTATTTCATTTTATTTATCATTGATATTTTAATTAGTGCGTTTATTTGGCATATAAATGCTTCCTGGGGAAATACTTTTTGGACTTGTTTAATTTTATCTACTACAACTTTTTTAATCATCTTTACACCTTTTCAAATTTATTTTAGTTGGAGAGATATATATTTTGATAGATGGGAAAATCTATATTTAAAAGAGCTCGAGATTTCAAAAGTAAAAGTTAAGGTTGAGGGTGGATATTTATATGCCGATTTAATAAAATCGAAAAATCAAGAGGCCAGAAACTCAAAAAATACTGTAGTAATTATTAGCCCTGGTTTTTCTGACAAAAAAGAAAGCCTTCAATATTATTATTTTCCTTTAGCATATCATGGTTATATAATTTTAGCTTACGATGCGAGAGGGATTGGAGAATCTAAAAAAGCGGGTAATAGAAGCGACTTTTTAAAACGAATAGATGATTTTATTAGAATAATCGAATGGCTAAAAACTAGTGATAAGTTTAGCCAAATGAAGATTTATTCGGTTGGTTTAAGTATTGGAGCCTTAACTGTATTATGCGGAGGTTTTCCAAATAAAGATGTTGATAAAATAATTGCTATTTCTTCAATGTCAGATTATAAAAAAAATATATTAGAATCAAATCTAATAGTTAAGTTAAGTTACTTAATGAAAGGTATTAGTTTTTCTCCTGATGATATAGAAAATCGGAAGTTATCTCCATCAATCTTAATTAAAGATATAAGAAACTCTCTCTCTGAAGTTGAATGGAAACTTTTCTCAGAAAGAGTTTTGTTAATACACACCAGAAACGATAAGATAATTCCATTCAAAAATTTTGAAGAAAATTGTCTAATTTTAGAGTCCTCCGATAAAAATCAAGTAATTCTATCAAAAGGAGGGCATACACAAAAAAAAAATGAATTAGTTTTAGTTGGAGCCACTCTTAGATTTTTTAATGAATAATCAAAATGTTTTAATCAATGTTAAAATCGATTCAACAGCTAATTCAATACTTAAGTTGATTGATTTTAATTTTTTTTCAAAATAATTTGAATTGTTTTGAGATTTTTCAATTTCATTAAAAAGATCAAAAAATTGCTTTTGACTTTCTAGTTCCATAGAAAATACGTTAGATCGGGATGTAGCATCTCCCATCATTACAAGACATCCATGATCATGGAAATGTTTAACTGCAGTATAATTAGTTTCCCAGAGTTTATCTTTTAACTTATTATAAACTTTTTTTGCTACATTCTCGCAACAATCTTTGCTTTTCTCGCTGTGGCAAAAGTAAAAAGGCAATTTGTCCTTATTTGTTGTCATGTATTCTAATAATTTTTCGAAAACTGTATCTAATTGTTTAATACTTAAGCTTATATGATTATGGTTTGCGGAAGGGGTGCATTTAAAAAATAGAGGTTTTTTATAATATTTTATATGATAAAGCTCCATTACGTTTAGTATAATACCTTCTTTGAGCCAATGATCAAATTTATAGCTGATAGACTCTTTCATTAAGTTCTTACTCAATTCTTTTGGAATTCTTTCAAGAAGAGATGTTTCATGAAAATCTAATATATAAATAGGCATATTTTCTTTTTCCCAGTATTTCTTGAGTATTTTTTTCACAATATTAGCATGTTCTGGAATAGGATATTCAATATGATCATCATTATAATTGTTATAATCAGGAGCAAATGTTCTACGCCAGAATCTATTAAGATTCGTCCCGTCTTTTAAATAATACCCAGATTTATTGTGTATAGAAGGGTTGAGGAAACCGTAAGGGTTCATTAATGGAAAAAAAATTAAAATCTGGTCTTCCTTTAAAATTTCATTTACTGAGATTTTTTGATTTTGAACCATTTTAAGAAATTCTAAAATACCAAATAATCCATTATATTCATTATGTTGAGCACCAACAAAGATTTTTACATATTTAACTTTATCAATATCAAAATCTTTCCCGATATATATGATAGGGAGAGTGCCCTCTGAGACAATGAATGTCTCATAAACTACATCATTTAAATTATTTAGGTGCTCTAAAAAATTTAAAATTTTTTCAAATAACTTTTGTCTTCTGGATATATTTAACAAGTCTTTTAAGGTTTCAAGTTTCATAATTTTTCAATTCTAACCAATAATTTGGCCCCAATCTGAGAACTCAATAATTTGTTGAAAATTTTTGGCCATGCTTACAAACATTACACATCCAATACAAAAAATATTTACAAAATCATCTATGGATAAATTCAAGAGCTTACTATTATTTTCGGAAACTCCTTGGCCTCGTTCAACTTCTATGACTCCATCAAATCCAGATAAATTTACAACAAATTCTTGTTTGTCTAAAGTTCCATGATAACTGCCTCTTGCTATTCTTGCTAATCCCCCAATTGGGATAATTTTTCCATTTATCTGAGACATATAAATCCTTAAATCGAAGGTGTGTTTGCCCCCTTTCCAGTCTATTAAAGAAAAATCAGCCATTTCTTGGATTGTGTATGGATAGGGATTTCGATTTTTCATGAATTTCGCAAAAAATTCTTTCTTACTCTCCTCTATTAGATTTTTAATATTGGATGGATCTTCGTCTGGAGATATCGGAAGGACTCCTGCTCCCCCAGAACCGCCATCAGGCTTAATTATAAAAGGTTTTTTATATTTTTTTATGATATATCCCAATTTTTCTATTAATTCACTCTCATTATAAGCTTTTGTAAATAGAAGATATTTTAAATTATACTTTTTAAGGATGTCCTTAGCAAAATAACTTGCTAAATAAGTTAGCGATTTATCATCCGTAACTCGATAAATAGGATTAACGATAATTGTGTGAATTTTTCGAAAATCTTTTCTTATTAACTGAGTAAACACATCATTTTGAAACCGACGCGCAATACCATCTCCTATAAGAACGCTAATTTTAGAAACCTCTTGAAATTTGAACCAATTTTCTGAAAAGGATAAAGTTGTGGATAACTGCTTGTAATCAGCAATTAAAAACGCAACGTCAACATTGAAATCCTCTTTAAAATTGTTAACATTAAATATATCTACCGAAAGCTCTCTTTTTCTTATTTTTTTTCTTAAATAATCAATCAATATAACTTTTTCGTGGATTAAACCATCATCTATCGGAACTCCAACAAGAACAAGAACTTTATTATCTCCACGCGTATTGTTTTTAATAGCTTGAGAAATAGCTTCAAAATATCCATTATACATAATAGTTTGTTGTTTTTTTGTGAGGATGGAAAGCCCGCGATTTGAACCGCCATTAGTCTCCAAAAGAAAAAATTTCTTTCCTCCTGGCTCATCACACACCATAAAATCAATACTGCCAGCATAGAATAAATCGTTGTTGCTTAAGTAGTTATCTTTATCTCTTTCCATCTTCCTCAAAGCTTTTTGCCTAACAGCATCAGCAAAATTATCCTCTTGAGACGCTCTTAAATCAGCAAATAGTACTAGATCTAATCCTAAGGATTTTCCTAAATTAACTAAATCTAAATCTGAGTCTGATATTTCTTTAGACATCAGCTTCACGAATTTAGAGAGCTTATTATCATCCATAAAATCACAAGAGAATTTCTTTTTAACAAATAGCTTATAAATATAAATAACCTTGATGATTTCCCTTTATACTAAGCCTTAAACTCCCCAATAAGATTTTTTTGACTTTTATTTGCTCTTTATAAGATAAATCAGAAAATATTAATATATAGTTTTTTTCTAAATTTATAACAAATAGAAGTCCTATTTTTATCAATTTTGAATCCTTGTCAAGCAATGAAATTATCACATAGTGATAAGGGAGTTTAATTAATTCGCTAATATCAATCTCTCTTTCAATAATTTCGTTAGTCTCAGTATTATAATCAGACTTTACAAATTTAATATCATTCAAAGAAATAGAGATTTTTCTATAATCCTTTAAAACCTTAGCAAATTGACTTTGCCTTAAAAATCTTCTTTCTTCCTTATCCTTTTCGTAAAAGTATTTATTATCTTCCTTAATTAAATATACTTTTCTATCTTTTCTTAATCTAGCGATTTTTACTATAGTTTTTAATTCTTTAATTGTATCATCGTGAAATACGATTAAAATATCAGGATTTATCATTTCGATAAAAAAATTTTTATATATGACACCTGCTTCTTGCTTTATCCAGCCATCCGTATCAATTAATACAAAATTAGTGTCTATATGATTTCTTATATACTCATCAACTAAATTCTTACAATAATGCGACACTATAAATTTATAATTTCCTTTTGGAAATGTGGCTCCTATAAATACTGTGCTCTCTGAATCAATATCTTCGCCGGAAATAATCGAATCCTTAATTGTTCCAATATTAAGAGTAGTTGGCAAATACATTATCTGTTGTCCTAAATCAGAATCAAGATAACCTCCTTTAAATCCCTCCTTAAGGAAACTATTAGCTAAATATTTGATTATAGTTGTTTTTCCACTACTAATCCCCAAAACCATAATTTTTAATGGTTTTCCCTCTTTTTCTTTAAATTCTTCTAAAATGGCATTCTTAATTTCAATCCATCTGTTAGATATCGAATTTTCCTTAATTAATTTAAGACTTTCTTTTTCGTTAGATGTATATATCTCTAATTTTGATTTTTCTAACGCAAATAACGGGTAATGATTAGCACTAGGAATAATTATGACGTAGTCTTCATTAAATTCTGAAAAATCTAAATTTGAACTTTTTTTATCTGGAAGAATTGTTTTTCCAAGTACTTCTAATTTTCCTTCTAATAAAGTTATTCTCGTCGGCCCTTTTACTAACAGCGTATGTCCTTTTTCGATATTTTTAATCATTTTACACTCATCTTAATTTAGGTAATTTAAAAAATTAATTCTTTTATACGAAAAATTTCTTTAAAACAATTTTTTAAATACTACTACTTTTTTTAATCCTTTTATAACAAGGAATACATAGGTTTTTTCCTTTATCCTCTTTTATTCTAGTGATCATTGTAGGATCACCACACTTATCGCAGATAATAGATTCGTATATCTGAGCTTTCTCAGGAGGATTAAATTCGACTTTTCGAAAGTCGAAAATATCTTTAGGGTTGGATTTTAATAATTCTTTTATTCGCTCTTCTTTCGATGATGGAAGATCTCCAAATCTCCTACTTTTTAAAGATATTTTTAATGCTTTTTTATTTGTTCTATTATAAAAAGTGTAATTATTTTTTCCATAATCTAAATATATTAAATTACCTTTCCCAAATGTTGTTCCTAATAATGCTTGAATAGCATCAACGCTACAATTATCATTTTCCACTACTGCAACCAGCTCCTCGTCGGTACTAAATTCATTGTCATGTTCTAGAATGTATTTAGATACTAAAACGCCTATTGCGACACCGGGACAAGAATGTCCATGGAAATTAACTGCTTTTTTCATTAATTCTCTAACTTCCAAATTGATAAGCACCAATACTAGATTTAATAAAATGAATCTTCTACATAATTTATAAAATCTTCTTATTTTTTATATATTATAGATGAAATTTTTAGTAGATTCTATGCTTGGTAAACTTGCTCGCCTACTTCGTATATTTTCTTATGATACTATTTATGCTAACGATTTAATAGTTCATTTTAATTTAGACCCAGTACCAGATGATAAATTATTAGAATTTGCTCTGAAAGAAGATAGAATTATAGTTACAAGAGATTATATTTTTTATAAGAAAGCAAAAGACAATGGTTTTTACTTAGAAGGAGAGGGTGTATATAACTACCTTAAACAACTTAAAATCAAATTTAACTTAGATTATAATTTTGATATAAAAAGAGCGAGATGTTCAATATGTAATTCCGAGTTAACGAAAGTCGATAAGAACTTAATTAAAGATTTAATAGAATCCGAGACTTTTAAGTATCACAATAATTTCTATCAATGTCCTAATTCAAATTGTAAAAAAATATATTGGAAAGGAACGCATATTGAAAATATAATCGAAAAATTAAATAACAAAAAGTTATGACCGAATTACTCCTTCTTTAAAAAATGCATTTCTTTAACTTCGTTAAATCTTTGTTTAATTTTCTCGGCCTCTTCGTTATAATGACCTTTTTGATACATTGAATAAGCTTGATTTAACAATTCTAAACATTTTCGGTATTCTTTGTTCAAATAATGATTATCGGCCAACGATACAAGGTTTTCAGCCTTTTTTTTATAGAATTCTATGAACTGTTCCGAGGTATCGATTTTCTTACTCATTTTATTTAAAAATCCAAAATTAAATTTTATATATAATATAATTTATGTTCAAAATTATAATAAAATTATCTAAAAAAGCTTTTTAAAATATAAGTTGAATATCCCTTAAAGGTGTTAATAATGAAAAATATTGGAATAATTGGCGCAGGTATAATGGGTACTGGTCATAGCATTGGGTTTGATAGGTTATCAGAATCCCAAGTCGTAGCCATTGCTGATCCTAATGAAAATCAACTAGAAATGAGTAAAAATATGTTTAAGAAAAGTTCGCCAGAATTTTTTACTGATTATAAAGACTTATTAAAAATGTCCAAAGTGCATGCTGTTGTAATTGCAACTCCAAGTAACTTTCATCACCAAATCACTCTTGATGCCCTAAAAGCAAATAAAGATGTTTTTTTGGAAAAACCTATTGCCCCTACTATTGAGAAAACAGATGAAATTATTAAAGCGCTTGCCAAAACGGATCGAATTATCCAAGTAGGTTTGGTTTATAGATATTCAAATCTCTATCGAACTATGGCTCATTTAATTGAAAAGGAGACGTTTGGTAATGTGATGATGGCATATTGTAAAGAATATCGAGATAATTTCCCAAGTCACTGGTTTTTTAATCAGACTCAATCAGGGGGGGCAATATTAGATAAGAATTGTCATCATTTTGATTTGTTTAGTTGGTTTATTAGGTCTCCTCCGAAGAGAGTCTTCGCAATGGGAGGAAACCATGTAGTCAAACCAGGACATAGGATCAAATGTTCCTATTCATCCCATCGGGGAGAAATCTTAGAAGATCCAACTATCGTAGATCATGCGAATGTTTTAATTGAATATGAAAATGGTGCAAAAGGAAATTTGGGATTATGTATGTACGAAATTCAACCTGTTGAAGGATTGGAAATTGGTATTATGGGCGATAATGGTACGTGGGCATTAGCAAAAAAAGATGATGAGCTTACCATTTCTGGTGGTCAAATCGGTAAAACAAAAGAAGTAAAAGTGGACTATTATTCTGATAATGAGCGAGTTGGGCATATTGGATGTCAAACAGAACGCCGAGAATTTTTAGAATGTATAAAAACTAGAACACAACCATACGTGAATTTATCAATTGGAAGGGAAGCAAGCGTCGTAGCCCTCGCAGCTGAAAAATCAATTAAAGAAAGTCGAGTAGTTTCAATTTCTGAGTTTGATAATCCAGAGATTAATGCAATTTTCCAAAAATTAGGGTATAATATGAAACAAAAGACACCTCCCGTTTTTTCTCTTCCAGATGCTCAATTAAAATTAAAAATAAAAAGAGAATTAAAAATAGAAGAAAGAAAATTAAGTAGAGAGTTAAAAAAAATTAAAGATAGAATTAAAGACCTTTCAAATTAGCTTAGGTTTTTAATACTGACGGAATTATCCCTTCTATTAATAAATGATCTAATAATACGATAGCCGTCATGGCTTCTACAACTACAATAGCTCTTGGAACGATGCAAGGGTCATGTCTACCTGTTAGTTCAATCTCAACGTTTTCCATGGTTTCAATATTAACTGTTTTCTGGGGCTTCCCAATTGTAGCAGTTGGCTTAACTGCTGCAGTAAATTCAATAGGCATGCCTGTAGAGATTCCTCCAATTATCCCACCTGCATTATTTCTCATTGCTTGAATCTTTCCGTCTTTAATAACCCAAGGATCATTGTGTTCACTTCCTTTCATTATGGAAGCCTTAAATCCAGCGCCAAATTCTATACCCTTAATTGCGGGTATGGAAAATATAGCTTTACTTATGTTAGATTCGAGACTATTAAAAACTGGACCGCCAATTCCCTCTGGAAAATTATTTACAATACATTTTATAGTTCCGCCTATAGAATCTTTTTGACTTTTGACTTCTTCTATTGCCTTTTCCATCATTTTGGATTTCTCGGCATTAAGTGCCCTTACATATGATTTTTCTCTCAATTTGATGTATTTTGCGAGATCATCAATTTTATATGAATTGTCATCCACTATTTCTCCAATGCTTTTTGTATAAGCAAATACGGTGATATTATCATTTCTTAAAATTTGTTTCGCAATAGCTCCAGCCATTACAAATCCTGCAGTAACTCGTCCTGAAAATCTACCAGAACCTCTATAATCTGCAAATCCTCCGTATTTTTTTATAGCAGAGAAATCAACTTGAGAAGGCCTTAAAAATTTTTTAAATTCCTCGTATTTTGATGAATCAACATCTTTATTTTTTATTATCATACAAAGTGGCGCCCCAGTTGTTTTGTTTTTAAAAATTCCAGAGATAACTTGTACTTTATCTAATTCTGAGCGTGAAGTAGTTAATTTAGATTGCCCTGGGCGCCTTTTATCTAACTCACTTTGAATAAAATTTAAATCAAATCCCAAACCAGCTGGAACTCCATCTACTATAATCCCGATTAGATCTCCATGACTTTCTCCAAATGAAGTGATTTTGAAAATTGTTCCAAATGTATTATCTCCCAAATTCTTCACCTTCTCTTAGATTATTAAATATTATAATCTTTCATCTTAAATTAATTAATATTATATCTATAACTTTCTATTAATTATTTAATGGAATTAATTATAAGTCCAATAAATAAGTTAAATGGGGAAATAATTGCCCCCCCTTCTAAAAGTTATTCTCATAGAGCTTTTATACTAGCAAGTCTCGCTGATGGAGTCTCAGTAATTAAAAATCCTCAAACATCTGGCGATGTTGAAGTCACAATTAATGGCTTAAAATCATTAGGCATAAACATTTTAAAACAAGGTGAAAATTCTTATGTTGTCCAAAAAACCCCAGATGCCTTTAAATCAGCTAAAGAATCCATTGATTGTCAAAATTCTGGTACTTCTCTAAGAATTTTTTGCGCTTTAAGTCTTATTGTTGAAGGAGGATTATATTTAACTGGAGAATTTTTGAAAAGAAACCGTCCAATTATTCCGTTATTGGAGGCGTTAAAATATTTAGGCGCTGAATACAAATTAGAGGGAAATGTTATCCATGTTGAGCGAAAAAAGCATCAGTGTAATACTGTGAAAATTCAAGGCGATATTAGTTCGCAATTCGTTACCGCATTGTTATTAATTAGCCCGATGTTGAAATGTGAAAAAAAAGACTTTATAGAAATTGAAATTACAACTCCTTTAGTGTCATATCCTTACGTTAAAATTACGTTGGATATATTAGACTCTTTTGGAATCAATTTTCAAGAAAAATTAAATGACCAAAAGATAGGAAAATATATAATCCCCCGCGGTCAAAAATATAGACCGCAAGTATATTCGATTCCAGGTGATTTTTCCTCTGTAGCATTTATTATCGCTGCTGCCGTATTATCGCCAGAAGATTCGAATATAATTATAAAAAATGTAGATATTCAAAATCCACAGGGAGATAAAAGAATAATTGAAATTTTACGTGGGATGGGAGCAAAAATTGATGTTAATCAAAATACTAATCTGGTTGCTGTAAAAGGAGGAATTAATACATATCCGTTAAAAGGTAAAGATGTCGATTGCAGTCAAATTCCAGATTTATTCCCAATTTTATCTATTGTAGGTGCTTTTGCGAAGGGAAAAACAACACTTTATAACGCTTCAAATTTAAGATTAAAAGAGAGTGATAGAATATCGGTCATGGCAAGGGAATTAGCAAAAATGGGTGTCAAAATCAAGGAAAAAAATGATAAATTAACTGTATATCACTGTGAAAAATTAAAAGGATCGAAAGTTAATCACGAAAAAGATCATAGGATCGCAATGGCATGTTGTGTTGCCGCTTTATATGCAAAAAATAATTCTGAAATTAAGAATATAAATATTATTGAAGATTCTTATCCCTCTTTTATTAAAGATTTAAAAAAATTAGGCGCTGATTTTAAATAATTAGGATAAGCAATGATAAAATGAATGCGCTTTATCAAAAACCGAGTTATTATCTGAACGATTTTTGACGTCTTGACCGAGCTTTTTTGCCTCCAAACTTCTTAGGCTCTGTTCTTCGCGAATCGCCGCTTAATAACGATTCGTCGTATTCTCGAAATTTTCGCTCAATTGCCTTTGTTTTTAGAAACTTATGAATCGCTCTTGATAAAGCTATCCTGACAGCCTCCGTTTGCCCCATTTTACCGCCTCCTTTAACTTGTATTTTTATATCACATTTTTCTATTTTTTCATGATTGGCAACTTCAATGATTTCTTTTATTCTCTCTCTCTGTAATTCTGGTTCATATAGGTCTAATAGTATATTGTTTATTTTTATTTGCCCTTTGGCAGGATATTTTAAAACAGCTCTAGCAATGGCAGATTTCCTTTTTCCTGAGGACTGAATTATTTTAACTTTTTCTGACATAGTTTAAGCCTCAATTTCTCTTTTTTTCCAACCAATCCTAAGGCATAAATTTTCCAACGTAATGTATTTATCGTAATACGATAAGCGCATTTTATCGGCGTTCCTTATTTCCCCCAGAATTAATTTTTGATACCTATTTTTAAAGCGGTCCGGAATATCTGAAATATATACATGAATTCTTCGAAGAGCTTCTTTTCCTCGAAGTTTCTTTCGAGGAAGCATTTGTTTAATTACCCTTCTCATAAATGTATCAGGGCGTCTTGGCCAAAAGGGACCTCGCGTTGGATTCGTAGCGGTTCTGATGTTTAACTTTGCTAAAAACTTTTCGTGAATATTTCTCTTTGTACCGCTAATAATTGCATCCTTTGCATTAACAATAACAACTCGTTCCCCTAAAAGAGCTTTCTTCGCAATTTGGCTACAGAAACGTCCTAAAATTTTATCTTTCGCATCATATACTTGATATTCTAGCATTTTTTGAAAGCTCCATTTTTTAATAAAAAACTTTAACGTTTTCTCCTTTAGGATTTTGTTCAAGCAATTCATTTATAGTAATTAATTTACTCCCTGAAGCCTCGATTTTTTTTTTAGCCGATTTTGAAGACGATAAACACGCTATTATTAGCTTATGATCTAAATCTCCAATCCCTAAAATTTTACCAGGAACAACAATAACATCGTTATTTTTAGTTTTCTTATTAATACGGTAAAGATTAGCCTCAACACGATTTCTTCTTGGTCCAGATATTTTTTTCGAGACTTTTTTCCATATTCTCCGCTTTGTCTTCCATAAGTCTCTTACTAACTTCCGAACATAATAATTACTTGGACCGGTAACTTTATGGGACATAAATAAGTAAATTTAAATTCTAAAAATTAGATTTTTAAATAATTAATAATTTAATAAATTTTTGATTAAACCTCGATTTCCTCTAATTTCTCTACAAACTCATCAATCTTCTCATTAAATATTTCAAAAGTTTTCTTAATAAGAACTTCAAAAGGGAGAACGCCATCTGTTTCAATAAAAAATATATATGTCTCCTTTTTCGAATTTACCTTGATTTTACCATTAGAACCTTTCTCACACGCTTTGCATAAAGTACAAGTTTTCCAATAATCGTTCTTTAATTTTAATGAATTATTATTTAGCTCATATAAATTTTCTGGACATGTTGATGCGATAAGAGTCTTTTCATCTAAATCTTTAATTTTGCTTTCATCGAAATCAATTGTTGGATAATATCTATAGAAACAATTTGAAACTGCTGAAAATCTAATGTTATCCTTAGCTATACCCAAAATCGCATAACTTTCAATAATGATTTTGCTACCTTTATCTATTTTTAAAATTGGGATTTTATCGTGTACAGGGACTATATTGGGGTCATTAGAATTCAAATCTCCAGAATAAACTACTAAAGGTTTATTAGTTTCATTATTAACTTCCAATGTTAAGGATACTTGACATAATGGACAACCAAATCCTCCACATTCACAATCCCGCGGCAGATTATAATGCTCTAGATCAGTCTTGAGAGGAATCATACCAAGCCGATGAGCAACGATTTCATCGTACAATGGCGAATCATTTTTTAATATAATAACTTCATCAATTGCGAAGCAAGGCAATTCCGTCATGATTATACGGCGTAGAGCGTTTACCATTTCAATAGTGATTTCTTCTATAACAAAGACAAGTTTATGATCGGTCTTTTCAAGCACTTCGAGATTCATGATAAATATTTCAATAATTAATAAGTAGGATATTATTGGATATATCTAATATAAGATAAATTTTACTGTTAATTGATTTGAATATCAAAAAAATTTGAGATACTCGTAAGCGTCGTTTGAATGTTGGAAGCAATATTTTATCTCTTGAAAATCCTTACGAAATTCGGCGATTTCTTTTTTTATTCTTTTAGGGTCTTTTTTATCCACCAATAGGGCCTTAAAAAATTCTGCTATGTCTTGCATCTCACCTTTTCCCATTCCTAATCGAGTGACTTCTGAAGTTCCTAACCTTAATCCAGATGGATTCATATAATGTCGTCCTTCCCTTATATCCCAAGGTAATAGATTGCGATTAATAATTATATTTGCTGATTCTAACAACCGCTCAATATCTCCTCCGAGACCGATTTTTTTTTCGAACTCAGCGATATCAACAATAACTTGATGTGATTCTGTAAATCCAAGATGTTCACAGAGAACTTTAAAACCTCTTTCGTTTAAAGCTTCAGCAAAAGCTTTAGCGTTTTCAATCACACATTTATGATATTTTTTTCCAAATTCAAGCATTTCTACAAGGGTAACAGCCAAACCTGCGACATTGTGCAGATGATGATTGGAAAACAATGCGGGAAATGCAGATGGTTTTAAAATATCGATTAAATCTTCTCGATTTGATACGACAGTTCCATGTTGTGGGCCGGGTAAAGTTTTATGAGTTGATAAACTCATTGCATCAGCGCCTTCTCTTAAGGGATCCTGAAAATATCCAGAGCCAATGAGACCAGCAACATGAGCCCCATCATAACCTATATATGCTCCAACTTCTTTTGCAACATCACTCAATTCTTTAACTGGATGGGGGAAAAGAAATACAGAAGCCCCGAATAAAACCATTTCTGGTTCAAATTCCCTAATGATTTTTGCAGAACCGTCTGGATCTATATTCATGTTTTCCTCATCAAAAACTAGATATTTAATCTCCAAACCTCTAACTGTTCCAGCCGTACCATAAATAGCTCTTCCTGAACTAGTATACATTGGGGCATGACTAATATGACCGCCTTTTGGTATTGGCATAGCGCACATTTTACCATTATTAGGTGATGTGAAAGCATTATATAAAACTAAGTTCGCCATGACACCAGATACAGGCCTAACGTCAGCAAAAACGCAATTAAAATAATTTTTCGCGAGATCCATACACATAGCTTCAATTTTATCAATATATCTACATCCAGCGTAAACTCTCTGACCAACCCATCCCTCCGCATATCTATGTGAGAAATCTGAGTTACAAGCTTCATCAACAGCTGGACTTGTTATATTTTCAGAAGCTATTAGCGGAATTGCTTTTTTTAATTCTTCATGATGTTCTAATAAAATAGATCGTATCTCAGTTAATTTCTTGCTCAAATTTAATCAAATCTAATTTTAGGAAATATGATAAATTACTAAATATAATTTAAAATTAAAAATTTTTTGAATTCTACGATTTTTCTCAATGTTTATTTATTCATTTTTCTATGATTTTATATAACAATAGCATTCATTAGAAATTTCACTAAAACAAATAATAAAAAACGTTAAACTATTTTTCTGAATGTTCTAAAATTAGTCTTGCTTCATATAAATTTAATTTTTTTCCTGTCTTTCGTTTTTCAAGTGCCACAGCTAATTTTTCTTGTTTTAATTTTTCGAGCATCTCTTGGTTTTTATCGGCTTGTTTTTGCCTATGTCCTTTTATTGGTCTTCTCTTTGGTCTATATGGCCTCTTGCTTTTGTTTCTTCTCTTCTTTTGATTTAAGACTTTTAAATACTGATTGTGATATCGATCCGCGGCCTTTTTATTTTCTATTAATTCTTCTTCAATTTTTTTCTTATTTTCTTTTAATTTATTAGCTCCTTGATATAATTCAAGCATTTTCATGTGAAATTTCTGAGATTTCCCCGACCATTTAGTCAATTGTTCATAAATTTTATTTAGATTAATTTTAACAATTTCAATTTTACGCCCAATTTTATAAATACCATTATTTTGTTGTTCTGCCACAAATTTTTGCTTTTTTCTTTCTAAATCTCTGATTTTATCCACAATTTCATTTTCTTTATTAATATCCAAATTTTCAGTCTCAATTACTCTCTCTAAATTATCAATTTTACGCTCTAGCTGCTTAACAGAAGTGAAATGTTCAGAAATTTTACCACGACCGTTATGTTTCTGATGTTTTTTTTTTTCATCAATAAGAGTATCTAAGAGCTTCTTATATTCAATTTTTTTATTTTTTAAGTGTTTAACTTTTTTATTCCAATGATCTCGCTTTGGTTTATATACATCTCTGGCAGTTTTTAACGACTCAATAATTTTAAATTCAATTTCTTGCAATCGATTAATATATTCTTTTGTCTTTTGATTTAAGTCATCCCTCTTTTTTCTAAAATCTTCTATTTTATTTTGAAGTTCCTTAAAAGAAAGTTGAGAAATTTGAAATGTTTTATCTTTACTCATTGATTTGTTCATTAAAGAGTATTTATAAACAAGGTTTTATAAGTTGTAATATACAACTTATATTAAAAAATTTAAGAATTTCAAGCATAATAGAAATAATTGAAAAAATAACCGAAAAATAAGTTAAAGAAATGAATGGTAGAAAAATCAAAGAAAATGATTTAGTATTTTTAGTTCTTGACGAGAGAAGAAGATGGTTGGTAAAAGCAAAGAAGGGTGATTCATTTCATACTCATCGAGGAATTATTGAATTTGATGATATAATAGATAAACCTTTTGGTTCGTGTGTTTTTTCAAAACCATATGAAAGTCAAGGCTACAAATTTTTTGTTTTTAAACCTCTTCCTTCTGATTATATTCTTCATATGGGTCGAAAAACTCAGATAGTCTATCCAGAAGATGCTGGTTTGATTTTAATTTATTCGGGAATAGGACCGGGTAGCGTAGTTATTGAAGCCGGGTGTGGTTCTGGAGCTTTAACTTGTATTTTGGGAAATTCTGTGAGACCAAATGGACATATTTATTCATACGATCTAAATGAAAAATTTATAGCTAGAGCAAAAAAAAATGTAGCAAAAGCTAATTTGGAGGCAGTGGTTACCATCCAATATGGTAATATTATAGAAGATCATTTAAAGCATAAAAATGTAGATTCTGTTGTTTTAGATATGGCTCAACCATGGAAGGCAATTGAAAAAGTAAAAGAATACCTAAAATTAAGTGGTATTTTAGTATCATTTTCACCCACAATTGAACAAGTCAAAAAAACCACCTTTGCTATGAGGAATAACGATTTTTTTGAGATTAATAGCTATGAATTACTTAAAAGAAAAATTCAGGTTAAAAAAAGCGCAACTCGACCAGAAGTTAGAATGATAGGACATTCAGGGTACTTAACATTTGGTCGAAAAATAAAAGATATTGAAAATCCTTATCAAGCTAAAAAGCCCAAAAAAAGAGTAATTGTTGATCTTAATGGAATGCCCTTAACGGGTTAGTCTTTAATAAAATTAAAATCCTTTCAATTGAGTTCCAACTCTTAACTCCTTTTTCTTTTTGAACCTTTCAGTTCTAAAAAAATGATTTTTTCTTTCTGAGAGAATTTCAATAAATTTTCTTAAAATTTCCTCTACTAAGTCTTTTGTAGCTTTATCACCCGTAATCATGCGAGGATCGTTGAGATAAGGTAGAATTTCTTTATTTTTAGAGTCATCTCGAAGACCTAAATTCTTTATGGGTATATGGTACGAATGAAGGAACCAGCCCTGTCTATCTTCTTGGTGGGCAATTACTTTCAACATATTAGATTTTTCCTTTTTAATTTTAAAATCCATTATATTTTTTCCAGGGCGAATTATAATAGTTAAGTATTCTGGAATTTTGTTCTTAGGATTATGAATCTTTTTCAAGAATTCTTTTAACCGTTCGTTTTTCATTTTTTTATTCTTAATGAAGTAGTGTAATATAAAATAATTAAATTAAAATCATAAATAAATTTATTAATTATATCATTTATTATAAATTCTTTAAACTATAAAGATATAGCGCTTGAATCTTTGTGTTGTTTTATGACAGTTGTATTGAAATCCTTTCAAATAAAAACAAATGCATATTGCGATGTCATTGATATAACTCATCAAGTCCAAGACGCTATAAATAAAAGTAACATCAAAGATGGGTTAGTAAATGTCCATATAGCTGGATCTACAGGAGCAATCTCAACTACAGAATATGAACCTGGATTAGTTAAACACGATATAAAAGATTTTCTCGAAAAAATTCTTCCTTATAAAAAAAATTACGCACATCATAAAACATGGCACGATTATAACGGAGCCGGGCACTTAAGAAGTTTCTTGATTAAAACGTCTCAAACATTTCCTTTCCAAAATGCAAGGCTAATATTAGGGACCTGGCAGCAAATTATTTTTATTGAATGTGATGAAAAGCCACGCTCTAGAACTATCTATGTTCAAATTATTGGAGAATAGCATAAAAATTTTAAAAATGAATGAGAAAGATTTATTTCCATAAATATCAATGATTTTTTAATAGATATTCAAATTCACTTACTACAGCAGCATAATTTTTTCTTTTTTGCGTCATTTCGAATTTTCTTCTTATCTTTTGTATCGATTCTTTTAGTTTTAATTTGAAATTTAAATTATCTAATTTATCGTGATATTCTGGAATTTTTTTGTAAAATCTATAATATTTTCGAATAATTTGGTATTGTAAATTTACTAAAAAGTTATTTTCTTCTTCAAATTTTGTTTCGATCTCAATCAATTAATTCATCGAATTAGATTTTTTAAATTGAAGATTAATTGAAAAAGATCTGTAAAAAATACGAATATGATGTTTATATTACAGAAATAACATAAAAAACACCAATCAAATTGATAATGATTTATTAAGAAAATATTAAATTAAGAAAGTTTAATTAATAATTATATTAAATTAAGTTAAATTTGTAGTGATTTCATTGGAAAATGCTATAAAAATTATTATTAGTGGTTTAGACAACGCTGGTAAGACTTCTATATTAACAGCTTTAGATAAAAAATTTGATTTTGAAAAAGAAATAATGCAATTGAAACCGACTGTCAAAGTTGAGTATAGTGCTTCGAATTTTTTAGGTAATAGGGTTTATTATTGGGATATGGGGGGCCAAAAACAATACAGAGAACTTTACGAAAAAAATAAAGATATGTATTTTGCTGGAACCGATTTACTCGTTTATATAATTGATATCCAAGACAAAGCTAGATTTGACTTAACTTTAGAATATCTTAATACAATCTTAAAGTACTTTCAAAATAATGAAATGGAAAATGTACCTCTTATTATAAGCTTTCATAAGTTTGATCCACAGTTAAGAGACAATGAGGAGATACTTTATAATATTAATGATTTAAGAGAAAAAATCTTAAAAGAAAATCCTAAATTCAAGATTTTGTTTCAACAGACTTCAATATATGATATTATTTCAATTGTTCAATTGGTTTCTTACGGGCTCTCTGTTTTTGATAAAGCGTTTTTTGAGCTGTCAATCCTTTTGGAGGATTATTTAGAAGAGTTTGGATGTTCTTCACTCATTCTATTTGATCAAAATGGAATAATTATAAGTGAATTTTATAGCGAGTTAATAGATTCAGACCATTATATAATACTCTTAGAAAATATTAAAGAACATCTGTTCTTATTAAAAAGAATGTTAGAAGAGGAAAAAACTGAATATAATTTCTTTACTATAGAAGATAATTTCTTATCATATTTACATAGAGTAATATATAAAAAATATAATTACTACATTTCGGTTATAATTGAGGAAAATAAGAGAGAAACATTGTTGGAAAAATTTCCAAATTTAGTCGATGAGATATTTAATATATTCGATTCTTTATTTGCTTAAGTACCTTTTTTTTCCTTTTATCTTATCTAATCGATATTTAACAACTCTCTGCTTTTATCAATTAATTTCTCCTTTTTCTTCCGATGTTCCTTAACAAATTTAATAACTTTTTCAATGCATTCTCTCTTATGTTCACCACACATTAGTTCTCCTTTAATGCATTCTTCAAAATCTTTTGTTAATTTTTTGTCATCCGCTTCAAAATGATACATTAAAATTTTATAGATCATGCATTTCTGTGGTTCTCCTCCAAGTTCTTGTTGCTCTTTCTTATTGCGTTTACCTCCTGTTAAAGCACCCTTTATTTTCTTTTCAATTGATTGTAATGGCTCGTTAAATGTAAAATAGCTATTGGGGTTTCTTTTTGCCATCTTTTCTGACCCATCTATACCAGGTAATAATTTATGATAAGTGGCTCCCGGTAAAAAAAAAGCTTCTTGAATAACCTTTCCATCAACTTTTTTCTTTTTGTAATATCTACGTGATAAATCTCTGGTAAGGCGAATGTGAGGATCTTGGTCAATCCCTACTGGAACTACAGTTGGTTGGGGTCCATCCATTACTTGTGGTAAAACAATATCTCCTACTTGAATAAGTGCGGCTAAATAAAGACCAAAAGGTTTTTCACCGTAGATTGCGTTAATCATATTTTGTGTTAGTAAACGACCAACCTTAAATGCCACATCCATCACAATAGGTTCTTTTGATTGTCTCCAAACATAACATTTCTCAGGAGTAGGATCTAGCCCAAGTGCTAAAATGTCAGCAAGATTATCTATTGCGTCTTTTTCAGCTTCTTCATAGGTAATCCCATTATCCTCCCAACTTTCAATGTCAGCAATACAATAATATGCTTTTGCTCCCATTTTCTGGAACTCTACGATTTCTAGTGCCGTAGTTAATGTACCTAAATGGAAAGGACCTGACGGTTTTATACCACTTATAACTGCCCAAGGTTTGTTTTTTTCAACAGCCTTAACAATATCTTCTAAAGAACGATGCCCAAATATAATCTTACGCCTGATAAATCGATTATCTATTTTTAGGCGCATAATATCGCTAATTTCCTCGATACCAAATTCTTCTATTAATCGTATGTAATCTTCTTCCAATATATTCGTGCTCGACCACGGATCGATTTTAAACTCGTCAGACATAATAATTTTTATTTAGCTTGGTTTGATAATATTAAAAAATATATACAAAATAAAAATTTTGATAAGTATGATAAAATATTCTTCTGAAGAAATTGATGAATTTATTAAATTACTTGATTTCTCAAAAATTAAAGGCGGACTTATACCTATAATCACTCAAGATTATAGAACAAGTGAGGTTTTAATGTTAGCATTTGCAAATGAAGATGCCATTAGAAAGACTTTGGAAACAGGTTTCTCACACTACTATTCAAGATCACGAAAGACTTTATGGAAAAAAGGGGAAACATCTGGATATGTCCAAGAAATTCAACATATTATAACAGATTGCGATAATGATTCAATTTTATTTAAAGTAAAACAAATTGGGGCAGCTTGTCATAAAGGGTATGATACGTGTTTTTATAATGAATTTAAAGATGGGAAACTTAAGATAATTGGAAAGAAAGTGTTTAATCCAGATGAGGTTTATAAAAAATAGTTTAATAGGAAGATCAAATGAAAATTTAATGATATTAAAATAATATATGAACTTTTTTTATAAACTTTTAACTTAATTTAGTTTTAATTAAATGATCGTTTAATTGAATTTTAAAAAATTGAACAAGTTTTATATATTTTTGAAAATACATTATAATGGTTTTAAATAAAATCATATTTTTTCTTGCTGGTTACTTCTCATGAAAAAAGAGCAACTTGACGACATTGATAGGAATATATTGAGAATATTACAAGAGGACGCCCGTAAGTCGTACAGAGAAATTCAAGATCAACTGGGAATTTCAATTGGTACAATTCACAATCGCATATCAAAATTAAAGAAAAATCAAATTATAGAAGGCTACACCTTAAAATTAAACAATATTAAACTAGGATACAAATTAACATTCTTAATCCGTATACAAATTGACGGGAAGCATACTTCTGAAATATTAGGTGAGGTAACAAAAAAGCCAGAGGTTTGCTCTGTATTTCATACCACGGGAGAGCAATCAGCGGCCTTAATATGTAGATTTAAAGAATCAGAAGAAGTCCACAGATTCATTAGAGAATTAAATGAAAAAGAATATGTCTTACGGACGAATTCCAATATGGTTCTAAAGGAATATAAAAATTCTTCTTATATAGAAATTTAACTTTTTTTTTTAAAATAAGACAATATTTAAAGAACCCTAAATCATAAAATTAAAAAAATATTCTGATTTTAATTAATTAAGAATTCAGATTTAAAAACAATTCATAGGTAGAATAAATATGTCATTTGGCGTACCAATTATTATTTTAAAAGAAGGAACCGAAGAGAGTAGTGAAAAAGAAGCTCGGCAACAAAATATTAACGCTATGATGGCTATAGCTGAGACTGTACGGACAACTTTAGGTCCTAAAGGAATGGCTAAGATGCTTGTAGACTCTTTAGGTGATACGACCATCACTAATGATGGAGCAGAAATCCTTAAAGCGTTGGATCTTGAAAATGTAGCTGCTATCATGATGGTAAATATAGCTAAGGCTATCGACACTGATATTGGTGATGGAACTACTTCTGCCGTCATTTTTTCGGCAGCTTTACTAAAAAACGCTTTAGAATTGATTGAGCAAGACCTTCATCCCAAGCATATCACTACTGGTTATAAAATAGCTGCAGATAAAGCAATTGAAATTGTAAACAAAATTGCCACTAAAATTTCAAAAGATGACGATGATGTTCTTAAGAATGCGGCAATGACAGCAATGAACGCAAAAGATATTGCCCCATTAAAAGATTTTTTCGCAGATTTAGCTTTAAAAGCAGTAAAGCAAATAGCTGACGAGAAGAATACGTTTGATAAAGTTGGAAACATAAAATTTATCAAAGCTCCTGGAAAATCTCTTAAAGATTCTGAATTAATTAATGGTGTTTACATTCAAAAAGAAAAAGTTAATCCTGCTATGCCAGATATTTTGAAAAATGTGAAGATTGCTGTTTTACGAAAGAAATTAGATGTTGTAAAAACAGAGTCTGATGCTCAAATCCAAATCTTTAGCCCAGCTGATATGCAAGGATTCTTGGATCAAGAAGAAAAAATTCTTCAAGATTACTTAAAAATCTTCAAGGAATTAGGAGTAAATATGATTATAAACAATAAAGACATTTCTGATAAGTTTGGTGCATATTTAGCCAGAGAGGGAATTGCTGCAATAAAAAATTTAGGCGATAGCGATATAAAAGCCGTTTTAAAAGCCGTTGAGGCAAATCAAATTGATGATTTAACTTCATTAACCGAAGCCGATTTAGGCTACGCTGAAATAGTTAAATTTGAAAAAATTGGCAATGACGAATACGCAATGTTTACTGGATGTAAAAATCCTAAATCTGTGTCGATTTTACTAAAAGGGGGCCTCGATAAAGTATTAAACTCTGCGGAAATTACTTTAAACGATGTTTTATCCGTAATTGCCAAAACAATTGACACTCAAATGGTAGTCGCTGGTGGCGGAGCAATTTATATTGAACTCGCTAAAAGAATAAAAGATTACGCCAATAAAATTGGTGGCAAAGAACAAATCGCTGTAACCGCTTTTGCTCTTGCGCTTGAAGAAATCCCTAAAACCTTAATTAGTAATGCCGGTTTGGATGAAATTGAAAGATTGACGGAATTAAGAGCTGCACATAAAACCAACGATGATAAATGGATTGGAATTGACACTATTACGAATACCATAGGAAACAATCTCAATAAAGGTATCATTGAACCAGCCGCATTAATTACCCATTTATTAAAGTCTGGAAGCGAATTGGCAAATTTAGTTTTAAGGGTCGATAGAATCATTAAAGCGAGCAGCGCAGCAGAAAAAGGATTTCAGCCTTAGAATTTTTTTATAAGTTTTTTCTCTCTCTTTTTTAAATTTTATTCATAAAAAATATTCAAATTTATTAATTTTCATCCTAAAGTCAAGAGTAAACAATTTTATGAAGGCAAATTCAATCTTTAAATATTGAAGAATCTATTAATAAATATACTAAAAATAATTAATACAAAAATGTTTGGAGGTAAAATTATATGGTTATGGTTAATGGAGCGCAATTAATTGTACGCGCGTTAAGTAACCAAGGAGTTAAAGTTATTTGGACTCTATGTGGAGATAACGATTTAATCTATAATTACTGCCACGACAAATCATGTACAGAAACGGGGATAGATATTATTGATTTTCGTCATGAACAAGCAACGGGACATGCTGCTATTGGCTATTATTTAGCTACAGGTGAAATTGGAGTTTGTTCAGTCCAATCAGGTCCTGGAATTACAGATTTATATCCTTCAATTCCTATAGCTTGGGATTCTTCAATACCTTTAGTCGCAATCTGTACGGCGACGCCATTGATGGAATTTGAGAAATTGGCTGCAAATGAGATCGATGTAGTGCCTTCATTTCGTCCAGTAACAAAATGGGCGGGATATTGCCATGAAACGGCTCGATTACCTGAATATGTAAATATGGCCTTTAGAATAGCTTCAACGGGACGTCCTGGGCCTGTTCTCTTGCTTGTTCCGTTTGATGTGATAGTTAAGGAATGTGATGATGAGTTAAATATTGTACAACAAGCTTTCCAACCTGTTGAAAAACTTCGTACTTTTCACGGTCCATATGGAAATGAAGAAATTGTTTCCAAAGCTGTCGATCTATTATTAAATGCTGAGCGTCCTTTAATCATGGCAGGTACGGGAACGAACTTTTCAGGAGCTTCCAAAGAGCTTATAGAATTTGCAGAATTAGCTCAAATCCCTGTAGGAATGTGGGGTTGGGGCCTTGGATCAATTCCTCCTGATCATCCGTTGTATTTTGGATTGGCAAGCCCTTTAGATGGACCTGGTACTACATTGCTTCAAAGAGCTGATGTCTTACTTATATTAGGAGCGAGGATTACTGGAATGATGATGTTTGGTTATATGCCGTGTTTCGGTGATAACGCGAAACTCATACAAGTAGACATTAAGGCTGAAGAAATCGGGAGAAATCGAGGTATCGATGTACCAATAGTTGGAGATGTAAAAGGAGTACTGACTCAAATGATTAATATAACAAAAACAAAAATTAGTTCCTCTAGAACTGAAACTCCATGGATTAAGACTATACAAGCTGAAGTAAAAAAATTCTACGATCGAATTGAAAAAGACGGATCTACCGATAAAATTCCCATCCATCCGCAGCGCTTAGTTAAGGAGATCGGTGAGTTTATGCCTGAAGATTCGTTTATCATTCTAGATGGTGGAGATACTACAGTTTGGGGCCTTACTGGTTTAAAATCCTATTTTCCTAAGTCTTTGTATTTTTCAGGAGGTTTAGGTATTCAACATCTTGGTGGAGGCGTTCCTATAGCTATTGCTACCAAATATGCTCATCCTGATAGGAAGGTATTAGTCTTAACTGGTGATGGTTCATTTTTATTTAATGGAAAGGAAATTGACACGGCACGTAGGCACGATCTTCCATTTGTAGTTATCATATGCAACGATAGACTTTGGGGAATGGTCGCTAGAGGTCAAAAATTAGTACATGGAAGAAAATTTTTTGGTTTAGGTTCATCTCTAAGCGACGAAACGAGATATGATAAATATGCCGAAGCTTTCAATTGTTATGGAGAATTAGTAGCAGATCCAAACGAAATTCGTCCTGCTTTAAAACGTGCTTTTGATTCTGGTCTTCCTGCGATTATAGATGTGCGAGTAAATCCTAAAGTAAATACTGTAATGGATTACTTGGCAAAAGAAGCTTATAATCCCGGATCTTGGAAACGCGAAGTGGAGAAAAAAGAAGAAGTTGTTGAATTAGTTACAGTTAGAAAATAAATTTTTTTGATAAGTATAATGAAAGCCGCATTATATGAAGGTAAACAAAAAATTCGCATTGTAGAGATCCCGAAACCTATCCCCCAAAAGAGAGATGTTTTAATAAATGTGAAATATGCTGGAATTTGTGGGTCAGACTTAGAATTCTATAAAACTGGATTGTGGCCAGATAAGGGTGTACTGGGACATGAAATAACGGGAACAATAGCAGAAAAGGGCCCTGAAGTTTCAAAGAAATGGAAAGAAGGTGATCGAGTATCTATCGATCCTACCTTGGATTGCGGAAAATGTTTTTATTGCAAGAGTGGACTCACAAATTTATGTACTGGTGGAGATGCAATAGGATTGGGGCATAACGGAGGTTTTGAAGAATACCTGCTTTGTCCAGAACATTGTCTCGTTTCTCTTCCAGATACTATTCCAGATAAGCACGGTACCGTTTTTGACCAAATTGGAACAGCGCTACTTGCTTTAAGAGAATCAAACTTTATAGCTGGTAATTCTGCGGTTGTATTAGGTCTAGGCACAATGGGCCAGTTTATGCTACAATGTTTAAAACTCGCAGGAGCTAGTACTATTGTAGTCGTTGAAAAAAATCTAAATAGGCTTGAAATTGCGAAAAAATTCACTCCAGATATCGCTTTAACAAAGCTTTTATTACCGAAGATTAAAAGATCCAATAAGCGTAATCTATCAGGAGTAGATTACGTATTTGAATGTTCGGGTGTCCCTTTATTAGTAAATGCTGCGCTTGATATAATACGCAAGGGTGGTACTATTGTACAAATCGGACTTTGGGATAAACCCGTCGCAATTAATCTTCTTAAATTAGTGATGAATCAGAATCGTATTCAAGGAATAATGGGTTATTTACGCGAAAATTTTGAATTTGCTGTGGATTTAGTTGCCCGGAAACTAATTAATCCCGACCCTATTATAACAAAAATAATTCCATTGGATGATATTGTTGAAGAAGGATTTGAGTGCGCTATTGATCCCGACACAAGAGAAATCAAAATTCTTGTAGAACCATAAAATTCTATTTTTTTTAAAAATTTTTGGAATTATCATATGGAAAAAAAAATTGTTTTAGTGGGGGCAGGAAGTGCAGTTTTTGGGCCATCAATGTTGTCCGATATTTTTTTGAGCAATGTTTTGAATGGGTCCACGATAGTTTTACACGATATTGACAAAAAGAAATTAGAAATTATCTATGAATTAATGATTGCTGAAAATGAGAAAAGAGAAAATAGATTTATTATTGAAAGGACAACAAATAGATCTACTGCTTTTAAAAATGCTGATTTTATAATAAGTTCAATTGAAGTAGGGGATAGATTTGAGTTACGCTGGCAAGATCATAAAATCCCGCTTAAATATGGTGCAAGAACAAGGATGGGTGAATGTGGAGGTCCTGGTGGATTTTTTCATTCTGCACGCATCATTCCTGAAGTTGTTAAAATCGTACAGGATGCTGAGAAAATTTGTCCAAACGCTTTATTTATTAACTATTCAAATCCAGTAGCAAGAGTTTGTTTGGCAATTAAAAGAGCAACTAAAAATCTAAAGTTTATAGGTCTCTGTCATCAGATAGAATTCTTCAACAAGCATTTTCCAAGAATGCTCAATAAACCATTAGAAGATCTAAAGATGACAGTAATAGGTTTAAATCATTTTGGCTTCCTAATCGGTTTAGAGGAATTTAAAACTGGAAAAGATCTAATGCCCGAATTCCATTCAAAATGTTTAGAATATTTCAAGGACAAATGGGATAGATTTGAGTTCGCAGATTTAACTTTTGAAGTTTACAAAAGATTTGGATATTTCCCTCATGCGGGAGATAATCATATAGTTGAATACATGCAATTTGGTGATGAATATACGAAAGTTCAAGATTTAGTTGATTGGATTGATCTCATGGAACAACAGGGAAGCGCAATCAACTATAAAGTCTATAATACTTATAAACGATTAAAAAAAGGAAAATATCCTAAAGCAGGGATGTTATTAAAAAACCCATCTGGAGAGCGAGCCATACCAATAATAGAAGCGATTTTAACCGATAGTAATTCATATGAGAGCTCTGTAAATGTTCCAAATGAAGGAATTGTTGACAATTTACCTCAAGATTTAATTTTAGAGGGGCCTGTTACAGTAAATAAAGATGGCATCCATGGTCTAAGGCTTGGAACCTTGCCAAAAAGTATTGCAGCTTTATTAAGAATTGAAGCGTCAATTCAAGATTTATGCGTTGAGGCAATTTTAACACGTTCAAAAGATTTAGCTATTGCTTGCTTAGTTATTGACCCAAAGGTTGGAAGCTTTAAGATGGCGGAAAATATTTATAACGAATTGAGAGACCTTCAGAAAGATTACTTGCCAAAATTTAAATAACTAATTCTTACAGTAGTTTGCTGAAAACTTTTTAATGCCTTTTTTTCTTTTATTAAAGTTTATACTTTAATAATGAACAAAAGTATAAGATTTTTCGAGAAAAGTATAATTCTTTTACACTTTAATAAAATTTTTATGTGTTCATTCCATATTATATTTAGAAGTTTATAAAATCTTTCAAAGCTAATAATAAAATATGATTAATATGGACTCGTCAATAAATTCAAAATCATTTGGTTCTGATGTTATTGACCAAGAAAACATCGATAAGCTTTTTGCTTTAAATAACGAGCATGTTTTAAAAATCGTTAAGAAATTTGTCTCGCTATGCAAGCCAAATAAAGTGACAGTAATCACTGATTCCCAAGAAGATATAGATTATGTTAGGCAAAAGGCTATTGATATTGGAGAAGAATCTAAATTATCAATAGAGGGTCATACAATCCATTACGACGCGTTTTCCACTATGAATTATCACGACCAAGCAAGAGATAAAACAAATACTAAAGTATTGGTCCCTAAAGGTGATTATGCAAGTCCATGGATTAATACAATTGATAGAAGTGAGGGTTTGAAAGAAATTGAGGAAATCATGGATGGTTGCATGAAAGGAAGTGAATGTATAGTTCGATTCTTTTGTTTAGGTCCAATTAATTCGAAGTTTTCAATCCTAGCATTACAACTAACTGATTCACTATATGTATGTCATAGTGAGGATATCCTTTACAGAAAAGGTTATGAAGAATTTAATAAATTAAATGGTTCTAGTGATTTCTATTATTTCATTCATTCTGCTGGAGAACTCGAAGGAAATCCCCCAGTTTCAAAAAATCTTGATAAACGAAGGATTTATGTAGATTTACAAGAAAATCGTGTTTTATCCGTGAATAACCAATACGCGGGAAACTCTCTAGGACCGAAAAAACTCGCTCTTAGATTGGCAATAAATCAATCAAATAAAGAGGATTGGTTAGCAGAACATTATTTCATTCTTGGAGTACATCCTAAGGAAAAAGATCGAGTTTCATACTTTTGCGGTGCATACCCAAGTGCATGCGGTAAAACAAGCACGGCAATGCTTCCAGGACAAACTGTTATGGGTGATGATATCGTATACATTAGACCATGGAATGACGGTTATGCTCATGTAGTCAATATTGAACAAGGACTTTTTGGTATAATTAAGGATGTAAATCCTGAGGATGACCCATTTATTTGGGATGCAATTACGACTCCCCGAGAAACAATTTTTTCTAACGTGCTTATTAAAGAAGGAACACCTTATTGGATCGGAGATGGAAGAGAAATCCCAGAGAAGGGTAAGAACTTCTCAGGAGAATGGTACAAGGAGAAGAAGGATAAAGATAACAAAGATATTCCCCATGCTCATCCAAATGCTAGATACACTGTTCGAATTGAAGAATTAAAAAATGCTGATGAAAATTTACATAACCCAGATGGAGTACCAGTATATGGAATCTTTTACGGTGGAAGGGATTCTGATACAATGCCTCCAGTACTTGAGAGTTTCAATTGGGATCATGGTGTTTTTCTTGGTGCCTCGATAGAATCTGAAACAACCTCCGCCACGCTTGGTCAAGAAGGAATGAGAACCCAACAACCAATGGCTAACTTGGATTTTGTTGTAATACCACTTGGCAAATATTTGGAGAACCATAAGAAGTTTGGAAATAATTTAGAACACCCTCCTAAAGTATTTGCGACGAATTATTTTCTTAAAAATCAGGAGGGTAAGTATTTAAATGGCATGCTAGATAAATTATGTTGGATTATTTGGGCAGAAGGTCGTTCTCATGGAGATTTTGAGGCAATTCAGACACCAGTAGGGTATATTCCAAAATATGAGGATTTGAAAGAATTGTTCAATAGATACTTAGAGAAAGATTATTCTAAAAAAGAATACGAAGAGCAGTTTGAAATTAGAGTCGCTAAACTATTAGAAAAGTTGGAACGAATAGAGATAATGTATAAGAAAGAAGAGAATGTTCCCGACTTTTTCTGGAAAATTCTTTATGATGAACGAGACAAGCTTTTAGTTCTTAAAAAAAAATACAGAAAAGAAATAATTTCTCCCTTTGAATTCTTATAAAAAAACTTCTTTACTTTTTTTTGAATAATAATTCTTATAAACTTCTGGTTAGGCAAAAAAAGTAATTTAACTACTATTTAAATGTACGATGGCAATTTGGGCATCTTTTAAGACCAGACGTAATCATTTTATGGCAATAGGGGCATAACATAAATTTCCATTCATCATCGCCAAATTCAGGGACGGGAACTTCTTCTGATTCATCATCTAAATTTCCAATACTTTCAAAAGTTTTTGGATTTGCCATAGGAGTTTCAGCAGAAACAATTTTTGGTACCTCTCCAGCTTCTAAACTTATTAGATAATCGTGAATATCCTCCAGATTTTTTTCTGGCAAAATCTGTGCTAATTCAACTTTTTTTGCTAATTTCATTCTTTGTACAAAATCTTTGTCAAGTTTGATCAAGTTATAGCAGTTATGACATCTAAATACGTGAGATATTCCAATTGACGATTTCGAGGTCCACAGAGCCCAACAGGCCTTATGGGCTATAATATCGCAATTGGGGCACTTCACAATAGATCTATCATCTTTTTGAAAACATATTGAACAAACTTCTGGTTCTTCTATTTCTATAGGAATTTCTGCCAAATTTATGTAAAATGGTTGATTCTCAGGTGGAATAATATAATCCTTACCTTCGATTAAGGAATTCACTTCTATTTCTCGTTTTAACGCTAGAAATTCTAACATATCAGATAATAAAGTTATACTATTTATTTCATGGATGCCTCCATTACATCTTCTCACTAAATTCATTAATTTTGCATCTTCTTCATAATCATCTACATTAAGTCTAACTATATCTATAAAAAAAGGCATATCTTTAACTTGATCTATTAAATTTTCTAATACTGGCATATATAATTTAGATATTTTAGGAGATCCAGAGTCGGTTAAAATAATTAAACGAAATGTTTTTTCTGAAATTTTTTTAAAAACATCAATAATAAATGAAATCGCGACAAATATACCCCCCCCTATATTTCCTCTTACAATCACGGGCTCTAATGACTTTAGAGCAATTAGAATATTTTCAGGATTTAATGTGAAGTTTTCGAGATAATTTGGACCATCTTCTTGAAATAAAATAATGTTAAACCTACTACTTTCGTCAATCTTTTTCTTTATCTCGCAAAAATGTTCTAAGGCATTATAAACGAGTTCCATAAAAGTTACACCTGGCGTAAAAGCATTAAGTATTAATGTGTCCTCTGATCTAGTTTTTGCCATATTAAATTTTTCCTTTTAATAATCAAATTCTTACTGTCATTATTATCTATTTTTAATAAATAATTATATTCCAAAAAAGTTAATTAATTTTAGTTCTTTTTAATGAAGCACCTTAACAATTCATTATAATATATTGATATTATACTTTTTTTTAAACTACTTTTATCCTTTTAAATTTATGACTATAAAGGATGAATTTCAAAAAGAAATTAAGTTTTCGGACTATAATAATAAGAGCTTGATGAAATATTATAATGATTTAGATAAAGCTGTGGCATCAAATAATGTTCAATCTATTTGGCAACTTTCAAAAATAATTACAAGATATCGTCTAAAATTCTTGGATCATAAAAATAAAAAATCACGTTAAAGTCCACAGTGATTTTATATGAAATGGAAGATCTTTAATGAGAACAAATACCTAAAAAGATTGGAAAAGACTCTTAGATTTCATGAATTATATAAGTTTGATAATAAAAAGATTCAGAAATGCAAATTCAAATTAATTTCTGAGCTCGTTCATGATTTGTTTAAGTATAAAAACTGCCGGGATTGCTTTATTAATATATCTAATTTAATAATATTGTTTTTAACGATTTTTGAAGAAGACTTGCCATTTGATATTTATTCAGGATATGACGACGAAATTGAGTTAATAGATGAAGATGTTGAATATAGAAATATATTAAGGGAAGAATTTAATGGATTTCTATAAAAAGCAAATTAATTTCTGTTTTTAAATCCTTTTTTTTCCTGTTTTATTCAATAATGCTCTTTAATTCTTTTATAGAGTATATAAATTCACTCAATTTATTATATTATAGACTTTTTACTGGTCAGAATCATAAAGATAATATTTAATTCTATATTTTACAAAACATGAGTGAGGCATTAAAACCTCGAGAATTACATGGAACAAAATTATTTGGATATTCTGTAGGATTTTTTGGACTATTTTTAACTAATCTCTTAATTTCCGTATTTGCCTTTCAATTCTATGTTTACACAGTTAATTTAAATTCTTTAATTGTATCTATCGGAATTGCTATCCGCTTAATTCTTGCGGCTGTGTTTTCTATTGTTTTCGGGGTAATGACAGATAATAAAAAGCCGGGGCGTTTCGGAAAACGGCGACCCTTTTTAATCTATGGATTACCTATTTGGGTTTTAACTAGTATCTTAATATGGCTCCCTCCTTGGTATGGTCCAAAGAATAATTCAATTTTTTTACCTACAGCGATTTATTTTTGGATTATAATCATTTTAAATTCAATATCAGGAACTTCAATCTTGACGGCACACATATCAATGCTGCCTGAACAGGCTCAAACCCATAATAACCGAAAGAGTGTAGCATCAATGAATACATTTTTCACCATTATTGCTTCAACTTTGGCTCTTTTACTCCCATTGATGATTCAGAGCATACTTGAAGATCCAACCTCCGTTAAATGGTGGGAGCCTTCGGGAAAAGTAATCCTTTTTTATATGCCATTGATAGGAATCGCATTTGTTCTTTTTGGATTAATTTCATTAATTTTAACATTTTTTTCTGTAGATGAGAGCTTTCATAAAACCTCTCAAAACGCTGAAATGAAAAAAAAATCAATTTTAGCTACTTTTCAACAAATGGTAATTCCTGCCAAGGATAAAAAGTATAGAAAGTATCTGGCTGTACGATATTTTAATAGTTATGGAAGCAGAATTTTAGGTATTTTGGTTATACCTTTTCTTGCTTTTGTGCTCAAATTTAAGGGAAACGACTTTTATATTTATGTTATTGTTTCAATTTTCTGTAAGTTTGGATGGTTCTTTATTTGGAAAAAAATTCTCGAAAAAGAAAAACATTCTTTTATTAAAATATATTCTCTATGTATTGCTAGCTCCGTAATAGCGTCATTCTTAGAGTTTTTTTTTTTAATTAATATTCTTTCTTTTGAGTTTAAAATTATTCTATTTGTCATAACTATAGGTACAGTATTGGGAGCTATTTATTCGTTTAGATTGTTTGCTACTCCCTTAGCAGGTACGTTAGTTTACGAAGCTGCCTTAAAAGTTGAAAATAATGATAAAGATAAAGCTGTTTCTGAACTTTCGGGGGCTTATTTCGGTTTACAAACTTTTATAATGTCTATTGGTCAAGCTTCAGCCACTATTATGATAGGAATTATTCTCATGGGACCAAATTCGGAGAATCCTATAATTATTACGCTATTATTATCTTCCATGGGCATTTTTTTCTTAATTAGCTTGTTAATTGTCGGACGAATTAAATTAGAAAAACCCATATCTGATATTGATACTTTTAGTATTGAAAGTAAAGAGATTCGAGAATAGATTTTCAACTATATATAAATTAAATCACTTGTCTTTTGAATACTTTAACATTTTCCATCGTCATCTTCAGTCTCTAATATCATAAAGTTAATTTTATATTCTATATTTTTAAAATAATGAGTGGACCTTTAGTTCCACGCGAATTACATGGAAAGCGACTAATTGGATACACTATAGGATATTTTGGATTAAATTTAACGGACATTTTGAGAGCTGTATTTATCTTTCAATATTACGTTTATACCATAAATTTGAATTCAATTCTAGTTACTTTGGGGATGGCTATGTACTTAATGATTGCAGCAATATTTTCAATTGTTTTCGGAGTTATAACGGATAATAAAAAGCCAAGCAAACTTGGAAAACGTCGTCTTTTTTTGATCTATGGATTACCTATTTGGTTTTTAACAAATTTTTTAATTTGGCTTCCTCCTTGGAAATGTCCAAGAACAAATTCCATGTTTTGGCCGACTGCTATCTATTTATGGATTATACTTATTTTAAATGCAATATCATCAATGTCAATTTTAAGCTCATACGCTTCAATGGGACCAGAACAATCTCAAACACATAGAAACAGAGAAAAAGTTGCATCTGTAGCAACTATTTTATCAATCATCGCATCAATACTGGCCTTATTATTACCATTATTAGTTCAAAGTCTTCTAATAGATCCAGAAAATGTTAAATGGTGGGAACCTTCAGGAAAAGTGATACTTTTTTATATTCCTATAATAGGCGGTTTATTCGCTATTTTTGGATTTATTTCCATAATATTAACTTTCTTTTCGGTAGATGAAAGCTTTCATAATATCTCCCAAGAAGCTGAAATAGAAAAAAAATCAATTTGGGCTACTTTCCAACAAATGATTATGCCGGCTAAAGATAAAAAATATAGAAGGTTTATTTTAGTGGGATTTTTCACTACAATATCTACCCAAATGTTAGGTATTCTGATTATACCTTTTCTAACTTATTCACTCAAATTTAGAGGTACTGACTATTTTTTTTACGTTATTATTTCATTCTCATGCAAATTTGGATGGTTTTATATTTGGAAAAAAATACTTAATAAATTTGCGGTTATTAAAACATATTTCATTTGTATTGCTTCTTGTGTTATTGCATCATTATTAGAACTTTTCTTTTTGGTTGAGGTTTTATCTTTTGAGTTTAAAATTATAATATTCATTATTACTGTAGGTACAGTTTTAGGATCTATTTATGGATTTGGATTATTTATTGGTCCAATAACTGCTGCATTAATTTATGAAGCAGCAGCTAAAAATGGAAATGAGATAACAGATAATGCTGTTTCTGAAATTTCAGGGGCTTACAATGGATTACAATCTTTTTTATTGTTTATTTCTCGCGCTATTGCCTCAATTTTGATTGGATTTATTCTCTTTGCCCCTAACGAGGAAAATCCAATAATTATTACGATTGCTATGTCTTCAATGGGAATATTTTTCTTGATTGGGCTAATATTTCTCAGAAAAATTGAATTAGATGAGAATATCCTTAATATAATACCTTTAAATAAAAGATATAATTAAACTAAATTTTTTAAGGCTTTATTAACTCTAAATACCTTATTAACTCTGTCAATTATAATAAATCGTCTAATTTCCAAATAATATAAAAAGTCGCGCATCTGACTTTTATTTTTACCTAATTTTTCTGCCAATCCTCTAATGTCAGTTTCATAATTGCAGAGAGTTCGTATAAGTTTTTTGTATTTTTTAAATATTTCACCTACTAAATATTTTAAAGATTCTTTTATATTAAGTCCAGTTTTTATACTTGAGGGGAAAATTTTACAATCTTTAGGTAATTTATTTTTAGCTTGCACCACTGCAGCTGAGCGTGCACCCATCAAATCTTGCTTATTAGCTAAATAAACTTTTGGAGCCTTCGGGTTTATTATTTCCCCCAATATTGATATAGCATCATTATCGGAGTCGGGATTAGTAGCATCAAAAATAAAAACAATTCCATCAGCTCCATTTGAAATAATCTTTCTCATTACTTTAAATCTTGAAAGACCAGGCGTGCCAAACAATGTTATTTGGAATCCATTGAAATTTATGCTAGCTACATCCATCGCGACAGTTTTCCCTCCTACTTGTACGTTCAAAGAGTTTTTATCAAAATAATTTAAGTAGCTTGATTTTCCGCATTGCGACGCTCCCGTTACTACAATCTTTATCCCACATCACCAAAAATCTATATAGCTCAATAAAAATTTTGTTTTTTCTTGTTAAATATATTATTAAAATTAATAGTTTATAATCTTTCTTTATTATTAATATCGGTTTTTTAACAAAAAATTAATTTTAAAAAGAGAATTTTCTTAAAAAATGAATCAAACAGTAATTTTTTTGTCATTTTCATATAAAAGATAATAATTTGTTATTTCTCCTAATTCTTTTAAAAATACTTGATCGAAAATCTAATTCTTCTGATTTGAAAATTATATAATCTTCCATTTTCGGTCATTCTTAGTAAAATATATAAATGATTTGGTTATAATTAGATAATAAAAATTTATATGTTTTTTAACTTAATAAGAATTTTCAAAAACGATTATTAATTTGAGAAAATAGTATCAATATCAATCAAATTATAAGAAAATTATTTCAAAAACTGAAAATTGAAGAATAATGAATAATAGTAATATTTTAATTATTGGCGGAGGTATCAGTGGTATCGAAGCCGCGCTGTCTTTAGGTGAACAAGGATATCGAGTTATATTAGTTGAGAAAACTCCAAGTATTGGTGGTCGAATGGCACAATTAGATAAGACATTTCCTACTTTAGACTGCAGCATTTGCATTTTGGCTCCCAAAATGGTCGAGGTCGCTCGTCATCCTAATGTAGAACTGTTGACCTATTCGGAAGTCCAAGAAGTAACAGGGAAAGCCGGTAATTTTAACGTGAAGATCTTAAAGAAATCTCGGTATGTAGACATTGAAAAATGCACAGGCTGTGGTGCATGTGTGGAAAAATGTCCTATGAAAAAAATTCCTTCGGAGTTTGAAGAAGGGATGGGTAACCGTAAAGCAATCTATATACCATTTCCACAAGCCGTCCCACGTAAAGCTACTATAGACGCAGAAAAATGCTTATATTTAACTAAAAATGCCTGTCAGCTCTGTGAAAAAGAATGCGAGGCTGGCGCTATAGTATGGGACATGAAAGATGAGGTTGTAGAATATAATATTGCCTCTATTATTATTGCTACAGGAATTGACATTTTAGATCCTAGTGTTTTGACTCGTTACCATTATGATGAATATCCTAATGTCATCACGGCAATGCAATACGAAAGGCTATTGAGCGCTTCTGGTCCAACTGAAGGCGAACTCTTACGACCATCGGATCAAAAACATGCACACGAAATTGCATTTATTGGATGCGTCGGATCCCGAAATGAATCAATATGTTCATATTGTTCAAAATTTTGTTGTATGTATATGGCGAAGGAGGGAGTTGTAACGCGTGAACATTCTCCAGATACGAACATTACGATTTTCTTCAACGATATTAGAGTAATTGGAAAAAATCAAGAAGAATTTATTGAAAGAGCGAAAAATGAGTATGAGTTAAAATATTATCGCGGGATTCCTGGTGATGTACGAGAAGATCCAGAAACTCGCGATCTATTAGTTAAGCACGCAAATTTAGACACTGGCGAAGTAGAAACAAGCAGATTTGATTTAGTAGTGTTGGGAAGTGCCGTAATTCCTCGAAGAGATAGCGAGCAATTAGCAAAAATCTTAGGAATAGAAACAAACGAGTTAGGATTTTTCAAAACTAAAAATTCCCTTGAAGATTTACAATCTACTCAAGAAGGTATTTACGTAACTGGATGCTGTCAATCCCCTGATGATATAGCCAATTCAGTAGCTAAAGCCAGTGGAGCTGCTGCATTAGCTTCACTTCACGCTGAACCATTAAGTGAAGAAGAACAAAGAATTGAATTGCCTCCATTGAAAATAGTCAATGAAAGTGATAAACCAAGAATTGGCGTATTTATTTGTGAATGTGGTGTAAATATTGGTGGATATATGGATGTTCCAGAAATAGTAGAATATACAAAAACTCTTCCCGATGTAGTATTTGCGATGCATAATAAATATAGTTGTTCGAGTTTGACTCAAGATATTATAAAGGAAAAAATTGAAGAGTTGGATTTAAATCGAGTAGTAGTTGCTGCGTGCACCCCAAGAACACACGAGCCTTTGTTTCAAAAAACTATACGAGAGGCAGGTTTGAACGAATATCTTTTTAATTTTGTAAGTATTCGAGAGTTAGATTCATGGGTACATATGAATGAACGCAAAAAAGCGACTGATAAGGCAAAAGATCTAATTCGAATGGGTGTTGCACGTACGAGATTTTTAAGACCCGAATTAAAAATAAAAGGAGATGTAGTTCCTGAAGCATTGGTTATTGGCGGGGGTATTGCGGGAATGACGGCAGCCATGGAAATTGCTAATAAAGGATATAAGGTTCATTTAATTGAAAAAGATGATAAATTAGGTGGTCAACTAAACCTTATCTATATGATTAATTTTGATCGGATAGATTCTGAAGAATACTTAGATGTAAAACTTAATGAGTATAATCAAATAAAAAATATCTCAACTTATTTAAATTCTGAAGTTTCAGATGTAAAAGGTTCAATAGGTAATTTCAATATTAAAGTTAAAAATAAAGTTAAAAACAAAGTTACAGATTTAAATGTTGGTGTAATTGTCGTTGCGACAGGTGCTTATGAATATAAACCAGAAGGTTGGTATCATTATGGTGAAGATCCTCGTATAATGACGCAATTGGAATTATCTGAGAAATTAAGGAATAATGAATTAAAAAGTGGGGAGGAAATAGTATTTATTCATTGCGTCGGTTCGAGACAACCAGAAGGAGGCAAGGGATATACATATTGTTCTCTAATCTGTTGTTCTGAATCTATTAGACATGCATTATATGTAAAAGAAAATTATCCAACATCTAATGTTTATGTACTTTATAGAGATATCCGTGTTGGGACTGATGAAGAATCTTATTATTGGCAAGCTAGAGAGAATATCAATTATATAAGATTTAATGAATACCCTGAAGTAGAACTTACAAATGGAAAAATCGATGTTAAGGTAAAGGATATCTTGACCCAAATTACACTTAATATTGATGCTGATCGAGTTGTATTATCAACACCATTGATACCATATGATAATAAATTACTCTCAGAGTTACTTAAAGTACCACGTGATCAAAATGGATTCTTTCTGGAAGCTCATGTTAAATTACGACCAGTTGATTTTGCAACAGATGGGATCTATCTTGCTGGGACTGCTCATGGTCCAAAAGGTATCGCAGACTCGATATCTCAGGCAAGGGGTGCTGCCGCTCACGCTTTAATACCATTAATTTCAGGTATAGTCGAAAATGAACCGCTAGTTTCTGTTGTTAATCCCTCATTATGTATTGCTTGTCAAAAATGCGAAGAGGTTTGTAATTTTGGAGCTATAGGCGTCAATTTTGATAACGAAAAATTAGTTTCTGAATCAAATCCACTATTGTGTAAAGGATGTGGTGATTGTTCTGCGGCATGTCCAACAGGAGCGATTACTATGAGTCATTTCGCAGATGATCAATTGACACCAATGATTTCTGAAGCATTAAAAGGAGAATTTATTGATGAAAGACCACGAATTGTTGCTTTCCTTTGTAATTGGTGTAGTTACGCTGGAGCAGACACGTGTGGTGTAAGTCGATTTCAATATCCAACAAATATTCGGCCTATAAGAGTAATGTGTACTGGAAGAATTCCAAAAAGTTTTGTATTGCGAGCATTTCTAGAAGGTGCTGACGGAGTATTTGTTGGAGGCTGTCATATTGGAGATTGCCATTATCTGGAAGGCAACTACGATATGTTACGACGATATAATGAAATTCAAGAAATCCTTGAAAAAGTTGGAATTAATCCCGAGAGATATCATCTTGAATGGGTCTCAGCCAGCGAAGGAAAACGATTTTCTGAAGTTATTACCGATTTTGTTGGCAAGGTGAAAGAATTAGGGCCAATTGCCGAAAGGGGTGATAAAATTGAAAAAAAAGAAGAAGCTAAGGAGGGAGCTTAAAAATGACTGAAGAAAAAACTATGAGTTCAAAAGAATTAGACCATGATTTGAGATACGAAATTAGCAATAAAGTAGGTGCAAAATCTTTATTGAAATGTATTCAGTGCGGTGTGTGTAGCTCTGGATGTACCGTATCAGAATTTATAGATTTGCAACCTCATAGAGTCGTTGCTTCACTCTTGTTAGGTCTAAAGGATGTTATTTTATCAAGTAACGCAATCTGGACTTGTTCTCTTTGTCATAGATGTACTGAAAGATGTCCAAAAGGCGTAGATTATTCTTTTATTTTAGCTTTAATAAGGAATTTAGCTGTCAAAGAAGGAAACATTCCATCAGAATACAGTGATACGATTAAAGTAATTAACAACAATGGATTTGTCGTCCCATATCACGGGGGATTAAAGAAAACCATTGATCGAAGAAGAGAAAAATTTGGCTTACCTATTGTAGAACCACCAAATCTTGAAGATATCACTTTCATTATAAAAGAAACTGGACTTGAAAATATAATTAAAAAAGAAATGGAGGATGAAAAATAATGGAATTCGCATTATTTTTAGGATGTACAATCCCACTTCGGTTTCCGCATTTTGAAAAAGCATTCAGGGAGATCGCGAGTATTTTAGATATTAACTTAAAAGAGATGCACGGTGCTAGCTGTTGCCCTGACCCTGTAGCAACCCAATCATTAAGCGTAGATACTTGGTTAACCATCGCTGCGAGAAATTTATCCATAGCTGAAAGAATGGGTTTGGATGTCTTGACAATTTGTTCAGGATGCTATGAAACACTTAAAACTTCCTATGTCCTTCTAAAAGAAGATAAGGCTGCATTTGATAAAGTCAATTCTGTTTTAAAGAAAATTGGATATGAATATAAAGGAACATCGACAGTTACGCATTTTGTTGAATTATTTAGTAGACAAGATATGCTTGATAAAATTAAAGTGGCCACTATGCAACCATTAGATGATCTTAATGTTGCTGCACATTATGGATGTCATTTAATAAGACCAAGTAAAATTCTGAGATTTGACCACCCTGAACGACCAGAAACAATGGATCTAATCTTAGAAACTTTAGGAGCTACGACTGTTGCCTTTGCATCTAAATTAGAGTGTTGTGGATATTGTGCTAGATTAAACGAAGATATTGGATTTAAATTAGTTGAAGAAAAAATGACTGACTTGAAAGAACTTGAAAAAGAAGTAGATGTTATGGTTGCTGTCTGTCCAGCATGCGTGAGTCAGTATGACAGAAAGGAAAAATTGATCTCAAGAAAAAGTGACAAAGAGCTTGATATCCCTGTACTTTACTTACCTGAATTAATAGCATTAGCTTTTGGTGTCGATAGCGGAATTTTAGGTTTATCAAATAGAAGTGTGAAACCTACAAAACTACTAGAAAAATTGAATATAAAAACAGAATAATAATTTTTTTAAAAACATAAAATAAAACTTAAAAATTTAAAGAAAAAAGTGTGAAAAAAGTTGATTATTACAGAACTAAAAGATATTGATGAAATATACAATATGATAAGACCATATTCAAAAATCTTAATAGCTGGCTGTGATGGCTGTTGTCAGCCTCCTCGCTCGATTAACGAAGCAAAAGTACTTGGACAACTATTGGAACTAAAAGCAAAAACCGAAGGGAAGGAGTTAAAATGGAGATCAATCACTATTTTAAGGCAATGCGATGATAGAATTGCTGCCACCACAATACGACCATTCATAGAAGAGTACGATGCAATTGTATCGTTAGCGTGTGGATTAGGTATTGTGATGCTAAATAAAGTAGCTGATAACATTATAACATACCCAGCCCAAAATAGCATGTGTGGTGGTGTTCAAAACGCAGGTGAAAACTATTTCATTCAATACTGTGAAACATGTGGCAGTTGTTTATTAGGAGAAACAGGAGGCGTTTGTCCTATCGCAGGGTGCGCTAAGCACTTAAATAACGGACCTTGCGGAGGTACTGTTGATGGAATGTGCGAAGTTGGGGGGTATACTCATCCTTGTGCTTGGATTGAAATTTATGAGAGATTAAAGAAGTTTAATAGACTGGATCTTTTTAATAAATACCGCCCACCAAGAAATTATAGACCTGCTACGAGTCCAGCATACCACATGATTAATAAACCGTATACTAACGAAGAAGAAGAAAAAAGTGAGGGGAAAAAATAATGGCAAAGAGACCTGCATATAGCAATTTGATGAAAGAGATAAGAGCTGGAAAATTTGTCTTTTCTGGAGAATTAGAACCCACAAAGATGTACGATATCCGTTCAGTTTTACATTCCGCTGAAGAAATGAAAAAAACTGGAAAGATAGTAGCTGCAAATGTAACTGACGGTCCACAAGGAGATGCATATACTTGTTCAATGGTCCCAAGTTACTTGGTTCAAGAAAAAGTAGGGTTAGAAGCAGTCTGGCAAATGACTGTGAGAGATAGGAATAGAATTGCCTTATTTGGCGATGTTGTTGGAGGGGCAATCCTTGGACTTAAAAATATCCTCACTTTAACTGGTGATCATACGGCGTTAGGGGATAATAAAAACGCTAGACCCGTTTATGATTTGGATAGTACACAGTTCATTGAATTGGTGTCAAAAATAGTCGATGAGGGTACCGACTTGGAAGGCAAAGAAATCGAAGGTGGTAAAATTGAAATGAATATAGGATGTGCTGCAAATCCAAATGCGCGCCCACCATATCTTGAGCCCGAGATCCTTAAAGTAGGAAGAAAAGTTGAGGTGGGTGTCGATTTTATTCAAACGCAAACGGCATTTGACATTGATGAAGCAAAAGAATTCTTAAAAGAGCTAGAAAGATACGATGTTCCTGTGTTACTAGGCTTGTTTCCTTTGAAAAATTACGGTATTGCTTGGTACTTTGATAAATACATACCTGGCGTGAGTGTTCCAAAAGATCTTTTGGGAAAATTAAAATCCGCAAAAAAAGTTGAGAACAAAAAAGAGCGAAATGCTAAGATTGATCAAATTAACATAGATTTCTTTCTGCCATTTATAAACGAAATAAGGAAAACCACTAAAGCAGCTGGAATCCATTGTATGGCTGTCCATTATGAAAGACTGTTTGGACCGCTATTAAAAGATTTTTAATATAGTAAAACATATTTTTTTTTTAATTTATGAAAATAATAAAATTAGAATAAACAAAGAAGAATGAAAAACCTAGACGATAAAGATAAGAAAATCATTGAAATGCTTCTGGAGGATGCAAGAAGGCCCTATCGTGAGATTGCTGATGAAGTAGGGTTATCTGAATCAACAGTGAGAAAGAGAGTAGTTCGCTTACAAGAAGGAGGAATTATTGAGAAATTTACAATTAAAATTTGTCGTGAAGAGGAAAGATGCATATATGCTTTTATTACCCTTATTCCTAAGAATGAATCTCAAATAAAGGAATTATTGAGAGAAACTATAATACTTCCGCAATGTGAAGAAGTATATAAACTCGATGGGAGATGCGGTGTATTATTAAAAGTAAATGTACCTGACACTAATGAGTTGGACGCTTTAATAGAATCGTTTCGCGCTCGAAGTGATATTGATACTGTTGAAAGAGTTTGCGTAGTTTTAAAACCAATAAAAACGATCTCTCAAAATGCTAGTGGGCCTCTGTAAATCTAAAAATAGGATATATCATAATTTTCTTGTAAAAGAGCTTGTTCTTCAACACACAAATAGGATTTTTCCATCTTTCTCAATTCTTTTAACTCTCTCTTGATTTTCTAGATAAATAAGATGTGCTAAAACTTCGCTTAGCGCTAAATAACTGTTAATTTCGTCTAAATCATCTCCAAAGTGCATTTGAGATATTCTTACGGGAGTCATTGGATTGAATTCAATTAAACTTGAAATTTCATTGAGTCTATTCTTGTGATGTTCCTTAATTTCTATTATTCGCTCATGAGGATTATAAATGACTTCTTGATGGGCTGGAAAGATGATCTTTGGATTTAATTTATCGATCCTGTCTAACGATTTTAAATAATGGTCCAAAATATTTTCAAAATCATAGTTTCTATATTTTGGAATTACCAGAAAATTTCCAATATGTGGTGTAATTCTTGAAAGAATGTGATCTCCAGAATATAAATATTGATTTTTTTGATCGTAGACACAAATATGGCCGAGAGAGTGCCCTGGAGTCCAAATAATTTCTAATTTATTCGTATCAAAAGAAATTTCATCGCCGTCTTGTAACAATTTGTCTGGCTTGTGATATCTTCTAAATTTGGACCACATAGTAAACCATTGAACCAACATTTTTCCTTGAGCTTCACTAATCCCGAATTTAAGCATCTTCTTGGCAATTTCCTTAGCATTATTTTCTAATTCTTCAAGATTGTTTGGATCGCACTCCCATTTAAGCGTTTCATGAGTCACTTCTGACATCATAATCTGAATATTTGGATTCTTCCGTTTAAATTTCTTAGTTAAGCCAATATGGTCCAAATGATTATGTGAAACGATGCAATAATCAATATCTTCAATAGATATATTTATCTCTTGAAGTGAAGAATAAAATGATTTGTCCCAATTACCCATATTTAATCCAGCATCGTAGAGAATATATTTATCATCGATTCGGAATAAATATATGCACACAAACTTCACGTCGAAAGGCACATCGATCTTAAAACGATAAACCCCTTCTATTTGACTGAATTCCGATTTAAATCTCGGCAAAATTTGATCCAAATAATTTTAATTAGTTATAAAAAAAAAGGAAATAATTTGTATTTTCCCTTTTTATCTAATAAAATAAATTAATCTATCCATTTCCATTTTTTTTATCTTTGGATGTTTCGTCATCGCGCGGAAAGAAGAGGCATTTTTTCATATCAAATTCTAAAAACCTCAATTTTCTTTTAATTTCATCGGCGTCATAATCATGTTTCAATAGATCTACAATAGTCTCTTTTAATTGTGTTAAATTATCAACAGCACATTGATAAAAAATATCGTTTTCATCAAGCTTCATACTTAAAATATCAAATAAACCAGTAAGCGCGTTTTTTACTCGTTTATAATAACTCCAGGCCTTGTCCAAATCTTCATCTGAATTTGACACTACAAAATAAATAAAAAAAGTTAATAATAAAAATTTTTCTTTATAAAACTGATTTAATTTGTTTCGCTAATTCTTTGGCGTCTTCTTCAGAAGACTCGAGAATATTAAACAATTTCTCAGGTGCGACCATTAACGATGCATCTATTAGTTTTTCAAGCCCTATTATAGTGTTGAGACGATCATTTTTCTGCAAATGGAATATAACTCTACCTAATTCGTTTTTTAATGCTCCTCTTTCGGTGTTCAATAAAATTTTTAGAAGCGCAGGGCAAACCTCGTCCCGAGTTTCCTGACTAATATGACTTGAAAAAGAATATATTTGATTTCGTTGTTCATCAGATAGTTCCTTCTGTTTAATTTTTTCTATTATTTCCATTCTTTTTTTCACATCCAATTTTTTTTT
>JBHLQY010000003.1:0-47286 GCA_048883105.1 Candidatus Thorarchaeota archaeon
ATTGAGGTGAATCTCTAATTTTCATTTTATCTAGTCCTAGATAATTTGGGAAGCAGGTAAGCTTCATTAAATAAGGTAAAACCTTTTCATTTGTTTGTAAGTCTTTAAAAATCGAGTAAAATATGTTTTCATCTGATAATTTCCATTTCAAGATCCCCATATATATTAAAAACGCAAAATTCATAGAGATCCAATTAATTAATTCTTTTGATAAAAAACCACGCCTCATTGATGCAAGAGATAAATAATATAGTATCAAAGTTTCGTTACTAAATTGTGGGATTAACCTAACCGTTCCATCTGATTGTTTACTCTCACGTAAGAAATTATTTTTGAGAAAGATCTCTACAACATTTTGTTGGGGGGCTAAAAAAATTCCATCCAAAATACGGAGCCCTATTCGTCCAGCAATGCTTTCAATAGCTTCTTCTTCTGCGTTAGCAATTGAATCTATGTAAGGTGAAAAAACATCATTTTTTAAGATAATGGGAATTTCAAAATTTTCTTTTTCTGGGAACTCGCCAAAATTGGGATCCAGATTATATAAAGAAATGACATTATTGACAATTTGATAGACTTTTGGAGACAATCCAGGAATTACAAAAAAATCAGGATTTTCTAATTTTTCTCGATAATAAGTATGAGGCATTAGTAAATGTCTCTGACATTCGTAAAAATTCACAGAATTTTCTAATAGTTTTTCGTAAATAATTTGAATGTTGCTTCCTCTTGAAAAAATAATTTCTTCTATAAATTTAACTAACCGGAATAAATACGTTTGTTCTAAATTTCTTTCATCAGGATTAGTTATATTCTGCAAAACTGTTAGCGCGTCAATTGATTCATATAGGAATTCTACTATATAATCTTTGATATCAATGATAGGGATTTTCTCTCTATATTTTACAATGAAATCTTTGATAATTTCGTAAACATTGGTCCTGTACATTGCTGAAAATTCCGATAGTGCCCTAACTTTCCTAATATTTCTCTTTTCTTCTTCTTGACGAATTTTATCGAGGACTTCTATATCTAATAAAAGGTCTGGATCTAAGCCTAAAATGATTCTTCTAGTTTCCCTTAGTATCGGCCTCATATGACTGATAAAAGTCATATATCTAGGTAAAATGTCAGTCCATTTTTCCCTTACCATTTAATCATCATCTTATTAATCTGTATCGGCACCAACAATAATTTCAGTAAATATATTAGCAATTTCAACGAATATTGGAATTTCAACTCTGCATAAATTTCCTAATATCCATTTATTTACGTCTTTCAATAAAAATCTTATTTGTGAATGAATTTTCTTATTAATTTCTGAATCAATTACTCTCGATAACCATAAACCTCCGCCTAACCTATACGAGATAATTTTAATGAGAGGTTCAAAAAGCGGTTCTAAGACTTGTTTCATCATCCATGATTTAGGAATTACGCTCATATTCTGATTGTCAAAAGATGGATCTCTTAATATAGGATTAGTTTCATCAACAGACAATCTAGGCATAAAACTCAATATTAAAATTAAAGCAAAAATAGCGGATATTCCGTTAATTGTATAAGAGCCTCCAATTTTTTCAAGATTATCCCGACTAACTGCTACATTTGATAAAAACATGCAAATAAAAATGTTTCTATCAAATGCTTCTGAGACATAAGCATATCCTAACTCTTCATCAATTATTAAATACTTTTCTTCTAACATTTTTAAAATTTTAGGAGGGAATGTGTAAAAAGTATAAACTTTTCTTTCACTTCTTATTTTATCTTTTTCAATAACAAGTTCTTTTGATATCAAACCAAATAAATTTACTAATTCTTCCAATTGTTTTTGTACATAATGATGTGGTTTATTTGGATCACCAAACATAGCATAAAATTGATGGTCCACAATATGAAAGTCGTTCCTTCTACTGAAGGCCTCAACCATCCTGTCAATAATAGGTCCTTGTGTACCGAGAGCAATGGCTTTTGCTTTAGATGTGACAAATCCATTTAATAATTCGTTTATAATAAAGTCTTGTTCATGAGTCCTTGATTTCAAGATTTTTTGAAAAGCCTCAGCAAAATCTTTTGTGTTAGGAAAAAATGCATTTCGTATTTTATCGTCAATAGTTTTGAGGAATATATCTCCATTGTTTTTAGGAAAGTGGATTCTTATATTGTTTAATCTTTGTATTAGAGCATCTCTTGCACCAGGAATATTTTCAATATCTCGTTTTTCAAGCTCTTCAATAGCTTTTTCAACGCCTTTAATGAAATCTTGCTGCAATTTTTTCCATGTAGGATCTTGGAGTTCAGTCATTTTAAAATGCAAATCTCGTTATTATTTTCAATTAATATCCCAATTCAATTCGTTTGCTATATTTATTAAGGCATGAATTAAAGGTTTTAATAATTTTTTATCGTAAAGATTTGGTGATGCAACTCCTTTTTGAGATTTCCAACCCATTTGAGTACCTTCTCCCATTTCTCTTTGACCATATTTTAGAATGACTTGTAAATCTCTCAACCACCAATAGAATCTAAGCCACTTCTTGTTTGGATTATCCTTAGAATAAATAACTACTAAGGCCTTCCATTCTCCCATTAACCATTTCACAGTTATTCCTGATATTGGCATATAGTAATTTATAGGAAAGTCTACTTGAAAATTAAGATCTAAATCTGAGGGTGCAATATTAAATATGGGTTGATTATAACCTTCAAGAATAACAATTTCTCCGCAATGCTGGCATTCGTAATGGGATTTCATTTTATCCAGTTTTTTTTGACATTTAGGACATGTCCTATTTTCAATAATTCGATATTTTATAATATCTATTTTTTTTTCTTTTTCCCTTTGTTCTTCTGTTTTAGGAGCTTTTTTTCTAAATTTACCTTGAAAAGTCCAAAAATCATCGAAATTCTCGTCGATTTTTTTTAATGATTTAATGATATTTTTAAGAACTTCATTATCATAAATTTTAAACATGCCTGAATGTTGGTAAAAAGATTTTTTCCACCAAGATAATCTAACATATTTTTCACTTGTTAAATAAGGGCTATGACAGATTAATACACCAAACCACCTATTTGGTGTTTTATTGAGAGTAATTCCTTTTTCACATACTTCATATTGCTTATTTAAACTTATATTATTGTGAAAGTACTCTCCATCTTGGAACCCGCCTTCCTCAATCTTTTTTTTTTCTTCTGCCGCCGCCTCTTTATCTACTTCCTTTATTATTTTTTTACATTGTGGACACTGAAATATTCCCGCAACTAGCGGTTCCATCTTAATACTACAAGAAGGACATATCAATATTAATCACCGCTGCTAGTAATAATAAATCTTTCGTAATCTAAATTTAAAAGTTTAACTTCTTTTTTAGTTGATTTTGAAATCTCATTATTAATTTCAACGATTTCTTTTCTTAGAGAAATCAATTCATCCTGTATCTTATCAACGATATCATCTTCGTTGAAAGAAATGTTCTCGATAAATTTCATATAACTATATTTTTTATTTTTACCAGAGTAATATGATTTAATTCCTGATAATTTATCATCAATTTTTTCCATTTGAAACCTAAATTCTAATAATTGCAATAGTTTAGAATTCCAATCCTTATAAATTGGAATATCTTCATTAATATCGTCAACATCAAATTTATCTGATAATTTGACTTCCTCATCTTTAAGATATTTTATAATATTCTTATTTTCCTCAATTGCTTTGTTTATTTTTTTAATAACATTTTTGCTGTTTAATAGAGGATCAAATATATGAATAAATTCTTCAATATTATCTTTAATCTCCTTAAATCTTTCGTAAAATCCTTCAATAATAATTTCTATTTTAATGGCTTGATAAATATTACCAAATCGATCTAAAATATAATACAAATCATCCGAAATACAATAGCTATTTTCTCCAATTTCAAAAATAAAAGGGTGTATAGCAGTACTTCTTTCACACCTAACTCCCTTTAATCTGGTCAATGCCAAATTAAAATTCCTCTTAGTAAGAAATTTAAATTTCTTTTTAATCATTAAAAAAATTAATTCTTCTGGAATAATTATGGTATTTTGTTCTATTTTGATTGTTTCGTCTCCTAATTTTACGATAAAATCGTCTTCTTTTGTCTCAAACTCCCTTATACTTCTTATATTTCTTATTAAGCCTAAATCAATAGCAATTTCAAGGAAAGCTTTTTTCCAAAAGTTTAATAAATTTCCTTTAAAAACTTCGTCTAAGATCAAAACTCTTTGATATGAATCGATAATTTCTTTATCGTTTAAATCATCAAAAAGATCATTTCTAACAACATATAGAAAAAGAAGGATATATCTCATTTCAATATCGTCAAGAATTTTATTGATTAGGTTCTTATCATCTTCCAATGTTAAATTTTTATGCTCCATATCTACCTAAAATCCACTATACATAATTATTAATATTTAATACAATTTAGCCAAAAAGAGTAAATTTAGAAATTAAGCATTGCTAAAAAATTTTACGAATTTCCTTTAAATTATGACACAAAAAAAGCAAAAACTTTTTACTTCTATTTCCTATTTATTAAATAGTTAAGAATATTACTTTTTATCACTTTTTAATTCAAATAAAAAATTTAAAATCATTTGGAGATTTGTTTGGGAAGAAGGAAAAGAAAGCAACCAACTTACAAGCGAGTTAAGAGAGTACCGAAGATATTTAATTGCCCTTCGTGTGGTGAGAAGAGCGTTAAAGTAGAAAATATTAGAAAATCTGCCATAGCAACAGTTAAATGTGGGCATTGTGGATTGACTAAAGATGTATTGGTCAACTCTATTTCAGAGCCCGTAGATGCTTTTGGTGATTTTATTGATATTTTTTACGCGGATCAGGAATTACAAAGATTAGAAAAGCGCGTTGAGAAACTATTAAAAGATAAAGAATACGGAGAACTTGCACTATCGTTTAGTATTCTATCAGATATTTGTAAAGCAAAAGCAGCTGAAGCATTAGAAGACGAGGATAATGCAGACATAGACGAAGCTCAAAAGTGGAAAATGAGAGCCGAAGAATACAATAGAAAAGAAAAAGATGCATTACTAAAATTAGAGTCAGAAGAATTGGAAAGAGGCATTAAAACTGACGAAGAATCTCTTTTTGCTGAGCATGAGGAAGGTAGTGGATTAAAGAAAGAGAAAAAAATTGATGATATCTTTGAAGATCCTGGGTTCTTAGAGTTTTAGAATCTAATTTTTAAGGATATCTCTCTTTAATTTTGTTGGAATGTGTTTCCAAATTGGTAATTTTAATGCTAAATTAAAAAATTCTTTATAATTAAGTTTCTTTTTTGTGATGAGAAAGCTCCAGTTATAATAAGCTAATTTATTAAGAAGATTCATTAAATTTACTCCAATTGGATTATATTTCCACGCAAAAAATTTGGCTAAATGCGCTCCTAATCGTCTGGTTTGCCCAATTGATTCGGGATAAACAGATTCAGTCAAAGATCGATTAAAAAGTTCGTAAATTGAAAAAATAGGAATAAGTTTGTCTAAGTTATCGTTAATTTTCCTTTTGTAATCTATATCGTCTAAAGATAAAGAATTTATTTCGTTTAATTTTCTAACAGCATAACGGAATTGTCGTTCTCTAAAATATAACCACATTTTTCCCATTTGATCTCTGAGATTTTTTAAGGCTTCGATGATTTCTTTATCATCAAAGACAAATCCTTGTTCTTTTTCATATAGTTTGATATAGGTTAATAAGATTGAATTTGTTGACTCTTGATCAAAATCCTCCCTTTTAATTAAAAATTTTAATTTCAATTCTTTCGTTGTTGGACTATGTATAGTATGAGTATAAAGAGGAGTTGTCCATAATAACTCTTTAAGTTTTTCGAATAAATTATTATACAAAATACATTTTCTTATAATTGAAAATTGTCGAGATAATTTTCGCCTTGGAATTAACAATTCAAAGTAAAATCTAAATTTATCAATGAGATTATAGTTTTTTATTAAATTCTTTTTCTTCTTTTTATAGAATGAAATTTTCTTAACTAATAATTTTCTAAGACTCATTAAATTTTTAATATAAGAATAGAAATCAATTTCGTATTTCTGAACTATATTTTCGTAAGAAATTAAAGGAATATTTAAAGTATTAATTGGGTTATTATCAGAGGTTGATTTTTGGACGCTCATTGCGTGATCTCCAATTGTATAAGAGAAATTTACATTCTGTAAGGTTTCTTCTAAGGAAGTGAATTTTCCCAAATATTTAGATTCACCCGTAAAATATCCGTGCAACAATGTATCAACCCCTTTGAAAACATTATTTTCATATTCTGATATCATGACTGATTCGAACTCGCCTGGATGATGTCTTTTGGATTTGAATTTCCTATTTACAAGAAAAATCGCTTGATTTGCTTTATGATATACTGTATATCCCCATTTAAATAAAGGGTCTAATAATTTTGAGTATTTAAATTTATAACTATAGAATTCTGGCCCAAAATATATAGGAAATCCAAATCCGCGTGAAAAAGAATAAATAAATTGAAAAACATGTCTTGTATTTTCACCCTTTAAGAATCCTGGAAATTTAAAATGCAAAACGAGTCGAGGAAATAAAGCTTCTAACCCTAAATTCATCCACGCTTCAAAAAGGATGATACCATCAGGAAATCGAAAAGAATCCTTTTTACTTATGAAATCATTACTTAAAGTATTTAAAGCAGTTGGAATAGTAAAAAACCAATCAATATTCCTTTGTATAGTTATTAATCCTTCTTTAAACTTTTTAAAAATTAAAGGTCGAATCTGTTTCTGTAATTCTGTCTTTTTGTAGTAATAATTATTCATAACTCGAAAAAAAGAGAAAATTTCCATTATTCTCCTTTGTAGATCGTGAACAACTTTTACTGTTATACCCTCTTTACCGTTATAAGTTGACAGCAATGAACTTAACCAATTTAAGAACTAAAAAATCAATATATTGAATCTTATTATGTATCATTATTTTTAATTTTTTAATGTTAGTTAAAATCTCAATAGCGTTAAAAGAGAGTTTTAAAAGTAAAAAATAGTAGTAATAAAAAATTGTTTTTTATTATTGCTTGCGTTTCGCAAAGAGTTGTTTAAGTTCCCCCATTATTGCGCCTCTTAAACTTTGTGGACTAGCTGGAGCCCTAGGTCCTGGTGGTGGTCCTCCAGGTGGTCCTCCAGGAGGAGGTGGTGGTCCAGGTGGTCCTCCAGGAGCACCTCCAGGTGATGGTGGTGGTCCAGGTGGTCCTCCAGGGGCAACTCCAGGGGCAACTCCAGGGGCAACTCCAGGGGCAACTCCAGGGGCAACAGGAGATGTTGCAGCTCTGGTTTTTAGCGCATTAATATCATTACTTAAACTATTAATTTTTGTCAATAACGATGAAATTCGATCATCCACTAGATCTGGAATTCTTAGTACAATTGTCATTATTTTTTCAACTATTTCTCCGAACGCGTTTACTTTTTCTTCGATCGGACTTTTCTTAGCATCATTGAGGAAGCTCGTAAATTCTTCAGCACACATCCTTAGCAAACTCTCTATCTGCGATTTTTGAATTTAATTTAAATTTTTCTAATAAATATATATTAGTCTAGATTAATAAAAATTTGTTTTGAAATGAAAAATAAAAAGATACTAATTAGAAAATTCTAGTTGAACTGGGGAATCTAAAAGATTTAGTTATTTTAGCTACGTTTTTCTTCCCAATTAACGATATAATTCAGAATCGAAAAAAAATATAATCACATCATAAAAATTATCAATTAACTCATTTCAGAAATAGATTCTTTTAATTTCAGCCATAAATCGTTAAGTTCTGCTCTTGCTTGTAAAAATTGTTCAATCTCTTTTAGCATAATATTTTTAGCGCGATCAAATTCTCTTTGGGAATCATTTAATTGATTTTCTAGTTCAGTTAATTTGGCACCTTCAATCAATTTATTCTTAGTTTTTTCTATACTTAAAGCTTTTTTTATAATAATTGATCTCTTAGAAGCTAACTCGCCTAATGCGTTAGCAAAAAAAACACTTCGGGCAGCTAAATCTTCTTTTTTTACGATCAGATCTTTCATTGCGTTGACATAATTAGGATTCGCTTCAATGTATCTATCGTTCGCGTGGATTATATCTTGGAAAATGTTTACTTCTTCTTCATTAACATTGGATCGGTGTTCTATTGCTAGTGTCTTCATTTGTTTAAAAATATCTCTATAAATTCGATTCAATATCTGTCTGGCTATATTCATTTTCGCAAGATTATCTGCTAGTTTCCTCTGAGAACCTGAAATAGTTCTCTGCCATTTGGCAACTTTTTTAAGCTGTGCCGCAAGCTCTTTTTCCATTTTAACGAGTTCCAGCTCATCTTCGTGTGTAATGATTGGGCTCACTTTTAATCCTCTCTAAATTATATTTGAATTATTTTTTGTTTTTTATTTTATTAAATTTTTTTTTATTTTTTTAAGTTCTGATTCAAAATGGATAAACGGCGGTTAAAATATTATCTTTATAATTAGCTTTTATAATTTTCGCTTTAATTTCTTTTCCAACTAAATAGTTAGAAATTAATGGTTTTTTAAGAAGTATTTTAATACCAATTTCTTTATTTATTTTACCGATACACTCTCTACTCCATCGTCCTTTCGAAACAACCTTTAAATTAATTACATCATTCTTCTTTAATTTTAATGTGTCTATTCCATTTCTTTTATGGATTCCGAAATCTTTAGGGCCGAGTTTTAATTTAATGTTATATTCTTTTTCTAATTTAGTTAGGCGTTTGTAAAAATAATCCCATGTTTTTGGTCCTACTTTTTTCAATTTTCTACCTGTTTTATAAATTAAATAATTTTGAATCCCAATTTGAATTTGTTTTTCTGAATATCCTTTGTTTCTTAAATCAACTATAAATTCAATAATATCTTTAATATCTTTATCATTTTTTCCTGAAAACCATACAGGAGCGATTAAAAGGTCAACATTTGAATTTAATAAAATTCGAATATTCTTTAAAAGTTTATTCATATTATAACCATTAGTCTTACATAAATAATCAGCCATTTCTCTATTCAGCGTATTTAAGCTAATATTTATTCGCGAAAGATTGACCGCTTCTAATTTCTTAATTTTATCTTTTGAAAGTAATAATCCATTAGTCTGCATTGAAATAGTTTTAACACCTTCCACATTCCAAAGATTTTTTATTAATTTAAATAAGTCTGGATACAGCAGTATTTCCCCATACGGGGCAAGATGTATTTCTATATCGTATTTTCCTTTAATTTCAATTACTCTTTTAACTTTTTCCAGTAAATAATTAGAATCTACAATAAAATTAGAGTCATAATCTCCCGCACTTACAAAACAATATCTACATTGAAGGTTGCATAAAGTTAGAGGTTTTAGCTCAATGATATTTGTTCCTCGGTCTATAGCTCCAATAAAATCTACTCCAAACAGAGGAATTCCTGAATTTTTATCTACATATATTACTTCGCTTATCATTTCTTATTTAAAGCTTATATCTTAAAATAGCTATTAAAGAGCCTAGATCAACTATTTGTTGACCAGTTGAATGCTCCGAACTCAAAATATATACTTTCCCGCCAGAATTTTCAATATTCATGATGATTTGCTCGATTTTAAGCTTATATTCTTTTGGAGAGCCTCTAATTAAGAGATCAACTAAAAAAAGTTCTTTTACTGCTCCTTGTTCAGAAGCTTTTGATATTTCATCAAAGCCTACGGCAACGAGATCGGCATCCGTACTTAAAAGAGTTAATATCTCTTCTATTTTTTCGGTTTCTTGTAAAACTTTAATATTTTTTTTTATGCGACCTATTTCTTTTGATTTTAATGCTTCAAGGATAGCACTTTCTGTACCTGAGCTTGCGTATATGCTTTTTATTTTAGATGCATAGTTGATATTTGATTTATCTTTTATATATCTAATGAAACGATCTTTAGTATTTCCAGGACCACATATAACAATTAAATTTATTTCCTTTTTTTTGAGATTCTCTTCGAGGATTTTTTTAACATCATCAAAAAATTCTGTAAGAGCTTTTATTCTGTGAGATTGTTCATATCTTTTACCAGGAATATTTTTTTTTACAGTAGCAATTCTTTTTTGACTGAAATTTGTTATAATTGAAAAAGTTGCTAGTCCTGTTTCCATAGCGATAAAGAACATTACAAAATTATCCTCGAATTTAGAGGATAATTTTAATCGTCTAATCTCGCTATTTAACCAATTTTCTTTAGTAATGGTAAGTTTTTGCCTGAGATCTATGTTGAATGTGTGATATGTTCCGAAACTGACGAAATCTTCTGGTCCTTCAAGAATAGTTCCCTTAATTCTTAATCGATTTGAAAATTCGTGAAAAGAAACATCTTCTACTTTTAGTTTTAAATACATTGGTTTTCTTTCACCTTTTGATCCCTCCTTAAGGACCACACGTCGCTGTGTTCTAGCAGAAGCTATATCACCTTTGGAAATAACATTGTATAAGGTCCATAAATCATTTAGATTTTCTATTTTTACCGTAATTGCTCCTTGTTTTTGATTCTCTTTAAGAATTTTCAAAAAAAAATCGTAACTCCATAAAAAACTTATGATTATATAATAAAATAGTGGATTATAGAAAAATAAAATCTCTAAAATATATAACTATAATAAAAAATAAATAGAAAAAAAGATAAAGAAAACAAAAATATTTATTATTTCTCCCCTAAAGCTTCTTTAACCTTCTCAAGTTCTTCCATGCGTTTCTTTTTCTCTTCCTCTCTCTTTTTCAATTCCGCTTCATCTGGCTTTTGGAGGGTTACACCTTTCTTTATAGCGTTTTTAAGCTCATCATCAAGCTGTGGCATTTTTTTCTCAACACCTTTTTATTTAATAATTTAACTAGGAAATAAAATTTTTTATATACTCATTATAATAAAATTTATTTATAAGTTTTAGTTATTCTTCTCTTCGATAACTTTTTCCATTAAATATGAGCTTTCTTTTGACCGATAGTAGTTTTCTATTTTTTGGATTTTTTTAAAATTAAATTTTTCGTATAATTTGATTGCTAGAGAATTATTAGTTTTAACATTCAGCGCAATTTTTTTTACATTCTTATCTTCTTTTTTTATTTTTTCTATTGTGTGTTTTAGAAGTATGGATCCATAGCCTTTGTTTTGATATTTAGGATTAATTAATAAATTAATAATGTTAGCTCTATCTTTTCGATCTTTTACAATAATTACAAATCCAGCTATCTTTCCAGTCTTTATGATCTTAAAAAAGATAGTGTTTCTACGGATTAATTTTTTAATTAAATCCATAGAAAAAGCATCCTCTTTGAATACTTTTTGTTCTAATTTATGAATTTCCTTTAAATCTTTTGTAGTAACTTCTTTAATTTTCATTAAGACCTACTTCTTGTAAATAAACTTTAATAGGTGTTTTTTCAATTATATGTCTATATATTTCGCGTCTAAACGGCAGAGCTTCTAGAACATATCCATTTAAACTATATTTATCTAAAAATCTTATTACATCGTCTTTTATAGCAATATAGTAGGGCAATCTAATATTATCTTTTTCAAAAGAAATAAATTTACTAGGTACATTCAAACCAGATAATAAAATATTATAAATTTGAGTTAGAGATTTTTTATCTCCTTCGATTTGTCCATATAATAAAAGGCCTTCTTCAGTAATTTCTTCGTAAGGTAATTTTATATTTTTTGCTCGTCGAAAATATCGATTTTTAAGTTGATAGAAATCTTTAGCTCTAATTGAGCAAAAATGAATTTTAATCGAAGTTTTAGGTGCTATTTTTTGAATTAAATAAAGAGCAGATTCTCTACTATTTTCAACGGAAGCAATTGAACTTTCCTTTAATTTGAAGCCTCTTTCTTTTAAGGATTGACTGTTAGGAATGCAATACTCAAATTCGTTTAAATTTACGAAATCAGCTCCAACTTTTTCTAAATAAAAGATTAAACTTTCTATATCTTTTAAATATTCTTCTTCGGGAATAATTGGTACCTCAGCTCCTACGGTCATTCCTTTATTTAAAGCCATCTTAATGTTTGACAATTTATTTTTAGGAGGATGGAATCTAATCTCGTCTAGACCAACTTTAACAAGTTCTCTTGCAATAAATTCGTTAAAATTTATTCCATTTGTATATAAGTGAACGTGAAACTTTTTTCCCCTAACAGATTTTACGTATTTAATAATATCAAGAGTTTTTTCCAAATTTGAATTTAAAAGTGGTTCCCCTCCTGTTACACTCATGCCCTTTGCTTTTATTTTTTTGATTTCTTCCCATAATTCTTCTTTCGAGAAAATCTTAATCTCGTCGGCAAAGGTACTGTCTTTTCCTCTCCTTTCTTCTGAAATGGGACAATACCAAGAGCAGTGGGATGGCTTTTGACATATTCCATTTAGGAATAAAACGGCTTTAGCTCCTTCCAAACAATATTTACAACCTTTTGGAATTCCTCTTCCTCTTATGAAAAAATTAGTTTCTTCCGAATGAACAATTTTAGGTTTTCTCATCTCTGATGGAGCTTTTTTCTAATAATTGATTTTTCATTAGCTAGTTTTTTTAAAACTTCTTCAGTAGATTCGTTAAAATCAATTGGTTTCTTTAAAAATACACCTGTTCTGCCATATTTTTCTCTTTTTAAGAGAACTTTTTTTCTTTCCATTACTGTCTTAATATTTATTCCAACTTCCTTAGCGGCCATTGCCTCGTTACCTATTATTGAAATTTCTTCATGTCCTTTTGATGTAGGTTTAATTAACACTAATCTCTTATCTATTCCTGGTATTCTATATCCTTCTTTTAATTGATGCAAATTAATTTTTCCTCCAAAATCATAAAATTCCACTTCATTTTTTCCTAATTTAGATATCGGAACAGTTATGCTTTCTAGCTCGCTCAAATAGATATATAATTTTATAGAATCCTTTGGAGTCGCCATTATTATTTCTCTAAAATAATCATTAATTTCATTTTTATCTAATAAGAGTTCAATTTGAAAAGAAGGTATCTGATCTGTAAATATTATATCAATATCGCTATTTTGATGTACGTTTCCCCGAGCAACACTTCCATAAATAAAAGGGTTGAACCGTTCTTTTGTGAACATATCCATTAGTTTTATAGCTCGAGCTCTTTTTGATTTCAAAATCGCCCAATCATTTTCTGAATATACGATAGTATCAATATGATCTCTTAAAATCTTTTCTTTTGACATATATAACTATAAAATTTAGTCCTTCAACAAATTATTGTCAATTAAATAAATAATTATCCCTAGAAGTATTGTCTCGTAATACTTAAACGATCTTTTAGCTTTTTCTAAAGTAATCAACTTAAAAACTCTACTAGTTTCATTCTTAAATACTTTTAAAAATTTTTTTAAATTTTTATTAGGGATAAAAAGGCTTAAATTTTTACTGAAAATTACGTAAATAGGTGATTTTAAGTCATTAAGGTTAGAAGCTACAGAAAAATTTCCTGTAATAATATTATTGAAGTTTGGATTTAATAGAAAAATACCTCTATTTTTGGGATCGGATAAAGTAGAATTATATAGGAAGCTAAGTTTTGAATAATTAATTAAGATATAATTTGAGTTAGATATAACATCTTTTTCTACTAAAATATTTATTATTTTAGAAAGAATATTCTCTCTTTCTTTTTGCATATTATTATCGAAAACAAGATTGTCATAGTCGAGTGCAGCTTTAAAATCTACAATAATTACATAAAATCCATAACTTGCTAAACCTTCAGTTAAAATAGAGAACAATTTTCTTTTTTTGGTTGTTTTACTTATAATGATTATAGGTTTTTGTTTCTTTATCGAGATATTTCTTACAAAACTCAAATGTTTAATATCGAAATATTGACTTTTAAGTGGAAGGTCTGATTTTCTATAATTAATAACTTCTAGGACCTCGCTTGATAGGGAAGCCCTCCAGCGAGATCTTTCTTTAAATAGTTTTACACTAATTAGAACTAAGAGTAACAATACAATTATTACTGTATCTATGAAAATCCAATCTACCCTAAAAATATCAATAGCCATAATAGAAAAAATCTGAATTTTTTATTTATTCACTACTTCACTTATCCAATTTAAATAAGCTTTAGAACCCTTTTCAATTTTAAACCCAACACATTCAGGGTTTTCGTAACTATGAATTTCATGAATCTTTTTAATTAAAAAATCGCTTTTTTCCTCGGAAGTTTTAATAAATAAAAGATATTCATTATCTATTTCTATTTTTCCCTCCCACTCGTATATAGATGTAATATTTTGTATTATATTTACACAGGCAGCTAACTTACTTTCGACTAAAGTCCTAGCAATTTCTTTAGCTTCATCAATATTACCAACGGTGACTAGAAAAAGGTACTTACTCATTTTAACTCCACTTGCAGCATTTTTATATTAATTAATAACTAATTCTATTTAATTTCAAGTTTTTTTGATATTGTATATCAACTAAAAAAAAATACAGAAACTAAATATTAAATATTAAATATTAATTGTAATATTAATAATAAAATTACATTTGAAATAATTCTATAAGAAAAAAATTATAACATAAGTTTATAAGAATATAGTCAAGTTAATTTTAAATATAATAATCATTACAAAGAGAATCTTTTAGGAGGTGTTCTTAATCCTACATAATGTATATCTGATCCATCAATTAACAGGTATTTGCTTAATTCACCGTAAATATGGGAGCATAGAGTTCAATCAAGATTTAGTATCAGGATTTTTAACTGCTCTCAAAGATTTTAGCGTAGAGTTTTCTAAAGGGAGTGGAGAATTAAAAGTTATCGATATGCAAATCTTTTATTTGATGCTAGTCTTTAAGGAGGGGGTATTAATAACTGCGGCGGCAGATAAAAACGACGATAGTAAAATTACTCATAGAGCGTTAACCGATATAATCGATAAATTTGTTGAAAAATATGGAGATCAAATAAATACATGGTCCGGTGATGTCCGAATCTTCAAAGATTTCAATCCGGTAATAGATGGTGTCTTAGAAAATGGTAAGGTTGCCGAAATTCAATTAAAAATTCCAATTCTTAAAATATATAAAAAAGATTTTCTCAAATCTCAAGCTATAATCGCAAAAAAAGGATTGGTATTATCTGAGGAAGATTTAAGGAAATGTGAAGATAAAAAACCAGAGTGGACGAAAAAGAGACTTCCTAAACAAGTAATTACTCAAGGATTTTTAGATAAAAAGCAGTATGAAATTGCGCATATAGCCGACGGCTTTCACACTATAGCCGAAATTGCCGAAGAAGCTGGTACACCTCAATCAGAAGTACAGACGATTATAGATAGTTTGGATCAATTGGGTCTTCTAAAATTCATCGAAATAGCTTAGAAAATTACTAATCAGAATTTTTATAACTTTTATCCTTTAATTTCTTTTGTAATAAATTAAAGTTTCGATTTTTCGAAGATTTTATGGATTTTTATGAAATATTAAGCAACCATAAAATTATAAATCTTAATGAAATTATTATTATTTTTTAAGACATAATATTTTAATCAAAAAGTGAATACAACTATTTATAATTAATAACATTTTATTAAAGATTTTGAAGTATATGAGTATAGAAAAAATAGCTGAAAATGTTTATGAAATAAATCCAAAGGTATTAATGGTTCGTTTACGAGGAAAGATTGAAAAATTTCAAATGAGAGTGCCTGTTCACATTTACGCAAGTGAAGATCTTTTGAATCAAATAAAACAAGATAGGACTATAGACCAAATAAGTAATGTTGCGTGCTTACCAGGAATACGGAAACATGCTATTGCTCTCGCAGATGCGCATCAAGGTTATGGATTTTGCATTGGAGGAGTTGCTGGGACTGACGCCACAGATGGTATGATATCGCCAGGAGGCGTTGGATACATAAAAGCATAGGCTTTTGTGCCAAAAACGACATAAATTGCGGTTGCAGACTTCTCCGTACGAGCTTATTTGAAAAAGATATTAAACCTGTTTTACCTAATTTATTAAATTCGATTTTTAAAAATATTCCTTCAGGCCTAGGGTCAAGAGGCAAATTAAATTTAAGATATTCAGATTTAGATAAAGTTTTAAACAATGGATTAAATTGGACATTGGATAATGGATATGCAATCGATGATGACCTCAAATATTGCGAAGAAAATGGATTTTTGGCGGATGCGGACGCTAATTTAATATCACAGAAAGCAAAACAACGGGCAATTAAACAGCTTGGTTCTTTAGGGAGTGGAAATCATTTTATTGAGATACAACGAGTTGATGAAATTTATAATGAGCAAATAGCAAAGAAACTTGGAATAAATAACAAAAACCAGATAAGTGTTATGATTCACACGGGGAGTAGAGCCTTGGGTCACCAAGTTTGTACTGATTCTTTAAGAAATATTGAAAGAGCTATGAAAAATTATAACATCAGAGTCCCTGACAGAGAGCTGGCATGCGTCCCTTCTAATACTCCCGAAGCAGAAAATTATTTGAGTCAAATGGCATGTGCTGCGAATTTTGGATTTTGTAATCGACAATTGATAACACATTGGCTACGAGAATCGTTTCAAGAGATATTTAGAAAAGAACAGAACTCTTTAGATCTGAATTTAATTTATGGCGTCTGCCATAACATCTTAAAAATAGAAGAACACGAAGTTGATGGCGTAAAGATGACGCTGAACGTCCATCGCAAAGGGGCAACTAGGGCATTCCCTCCAGGGCATCCGGATATACCTCAAGATTATAAGGAAATAGGACAACCAGCATTAATACCCGGTACTATGGGATCGGCTTCATATTTATGCGTCGGGAAACCAAAAGCAATGGAGCTTTCTTTCGGCTCTACAGCTCATGGTTCAGGTAGGATGATGTCCCGTTCAAAAGCTAAGAGAAAATATTGGGGTAAACAAATAAAAGAAGATTTGAGTAAAAAGGGAATTTTAGTGAAAGCAGCTTCAATCCAAGTAATTGCAGAAGAGGCTCCAGGTGCTTATAAAGATATAGATCAAGTTGTTAATGTAAGCCATGATCTTGGAATAGTAGAAAAAATCGTCAGGTTAGTACCAATTGGAGTAGTAAAAGGATAATATAATCATATATCAAAAACTATATTTATTTTTACATCATCTTCGCTCTCATCAATATTAATAAATGAATAAGTAATCGCCTTTACTTCTGTTCCAATATCATGCTTTTTTTTATTGAATTTTTCTCCTTTCATAGTTGCTTCTAATTTATAATGCTTATTGATTTTCTCAATATATTCCACATTAATTTCCTTAAATATTAATCCTTCTACGTCAAAAATATAAAGAAATTCAGAAAGAAAATCGAATAACAGAGCCTCTTTATCCTCAGCTTTAATTTTTACACTTTTTTCTATTTGTGGTGAAATTTTCTCTAAATTTGGAGTAATTATTGTCATTAAGCTAAGAGCACATTGAGAAAAAGCTTCTTCTAGGGTTCTACCCCAGCTTTGGCTTTGAATATCCGCAGTATGATTTATATATCTAAAACCTTTCAATTTGATTAAAAGTAAAATTAGCGTTCCTTTAAATTTTTACATTTTAACTAGCTTTCTTAGGAGTTTATAACTCTTCCGTCAAAATTTTTAGTATATGATCAATCTAGGGAAAATTGACGATTATATGTTTTTTTCTTAGAGAATTAAAATAAAAAAGAGGTATTCAAATACAGAACTTAATCTACACTAAAATTTATATGAAAAAACAAAATTACATCCTAAAAATATATTCGTACTTAATCAATTTATCGTTTTTTCACCAAGGAACTTCTTTTAAACCAATAATATAAGCTATAGTATTGGCAATAATGCTTACTGAAGGTGTTAATATAAGTAGAAATATTATTATATTTAAATCTGGAATCCAAAATAGATTTGGAATAATAAAAGCGGGAATACACGTTATAATAATCGCAAACAAAACAAAGTCAAGTTGGTCTATTACCCAAAATGGAGCTCCGCTTTTAATATCAAACCTTCTTTTCAAGAAAGAACCTACCAAGTCCCCTATGGCAGCACCATATGAACATAGAACAATTCTAATTATTAATGCCAGAAATCCATAAGGAAAAGACCCACCGATAAAATAATATTTATAATACATAATATCATCATAAATTTTATATTCATTTTCTTTAATACCTGTTATTGGAATTTCTACTATAACTGGCCACATCACAAGAAAAAGACAAAATAATACAATTGAAATAGGAATTCCAATGTAAAGTGGACCTTTAATCAAACCTGACCAAGTTTTATTATCACCTAGAATTCTTCTACCATCTCGAAACATTCGTCCTCCATCTATAGATTTGCCACCTCCTACTAAAACCATTCCAGCATTTGAAATGTACCCAGGAAATATGAATAAAAGGCTAAATAGCAAGATTGCAACCCAATCTTGCCAAGAAAAAAATATTGAGATTAAAAGGAAATCAATTAATAGTAAGCAACCAAAAAATACAGCCAATCTTAACGCTATCTTAGTATGTTTTTTTTCGGCTTCATTCAATTCTCTTTTTGGCAAAATTTAATTCACTTAATAAAGAGAGATTTTTCATAAGAATTAGTTAATTAAATTCTATGTTGTTTAATAAGATTATTAATAATTATTAAGACGCAATTTTATTGAAATTCGACAAGGTTTTAATAAAAGGTGTTAATAAGAATTTAATAATATTACTCAATAAATAATTATCTTTTAAATACACGACAATAATATATTCAATTGTTGATAAGGTTATTTAAAATAATATTAAACTCTTGATATTCTCATATTAATTGGACGGTTAATAAATAACTTTATATATGCACTCGAAATTCTTTTACATAGTAAATTTCGACTGTGAAAATTATATGGTGTCCTTTAGTGTTGACGAGAAATAACAATAATTACAAATTTAATATTGACAAGTTCTATAAAGATTATTTAAAGGGACCGAAAATTTTTAAAAACAGAGATGCTTTGGAACCTTCGTTCATTCCTGACGATTTACCTCACCGAGATAAGGAAATTCAAAAAATAGCTGAATTAACTGCGTGTGCTTTGACAGGCGATGCTCCTCCAAGCTTTCTGTGTTATGGTATGACTGGTACGGGAAAAACAGCTACAATAAGGTATGTAAGTCAAAAATTGGCTCAACAGCCAATTTTGGAAAGTAAACCATGGTGGATTTATATTAATTGTAATGTAGTTTCAACACCTTACCGAATTTTAGCTCATATTTACAATACCATTTCTTTAAGAGAAAAAATACCTCCTACTGGCTTACCTAAGGACATAATCTTTAAAAAATTACTAGGATTATTGGATCAAAAAGTCGGAAATTCAATCTGTTTTCTTGTTTTAGACGAAATTGATAAATTAATTGAAAATAAGAAAGGTGGAAACGAAATTCTTTATGATCTTACGAGATTGAATGAAAATTTAGATTATTGTAAAACAAGTTTAATTGGAATTTCAAACAAATTGAAATTTAGAGAAAATTTAGATCCAAGAGTATTATCCAGTTTAGGAGAAGAACTCCCGATTGTTTTTCATCCTTATAATGCAACCCAACTTGGTGATATACTTAAAGACCGAGCTAAGATTGCATTTTACGAAGGAGTTTTAGAAGAGGGAATAATTCGTTTGTGTGCTGGATTAGCAGCAAAAGAAGATGGAGACGCTAGAAAAGCGCTGCAATTGTTAAGAAAGGCAGGAGAACTAGCACAAAGAGCTCAAAATAAAATAATTACTTCAAAACATCTATATGACGCACAAAATGATTTAGAAAAAGACCATATAATAGAATATATACTTGGAATGCCTCTGCAAGCAAAGTTAGTATTAACAGCAATTTATTTATTATCTAAATTTCCTGAATCTCCTGAGATCATTATTTCTGGGGATGTTTACGGGGTATATGCTGAACTTTGCGACATTATTCTAGGAGTTAGAAAGTTAACCGAAAGAAGAATTAGCGATTACATTAACGAATTAACATTAGCCGGTATAATCTCTGCACCAGTAAAATCAATGGGATATCACGGCAGAACTAAAATTATTAAATTAGACATCGACATGACGTTGTTAAAGAGTGTTTTATCAAAGATAAAAAAAATTAAAAAAGTATTAAATTATAAACCAATTTTGCTACAATCTAATAAAGTAAAGCTAAAAAACAACATTTTTAAAAGATTAATTTAACTAGAAAACTCCCAATCATTAATATTTTCTGCTATTTTATTTAGAAAAACAACAATATTCCTCTCATTTTTTTCTTTCAACAATAGAAATAATTTTGCTATATGTTTGCAAAATTTTTTATTTTCAGCCCTTCGCGTTTCAAAATCGTTACAATTATGATATAATATTTTATTTTTAGTATCAATTTCAATAATATAATATTCTTTCTTTGATCCTGCCACTTCAGCTTTAATTAATCCTTTATCAAAATCAAGTGCATTGATTTTGAAAGCTTCATCAGATAAATTAGCTGCTCGATTAATTGTATTTTTATCTAAGAAGGCTTTTATAAGAGTAGAAAAATCAGAACCTTTTTCTGCTTTTAAATCAACTATTAAAGAATCAATTTTTCTACTTGAATTAAATTTACTTGAAATAATATTTTTTCTTTCTAATTGCCAGTTTTTTAATTTTTTATCTAGATTTTGAGACAATTTAAGATAATCTTTATCATCTTTTTTTAATAAATTTCTTTTAATTGAGTGTTGAATAAATTCTAACGCTTCTTCAGGAGATTGAAGAAATAACTCGAAAGATATTTTATACAACAAATCATTTATAGAAATATTGGGGAGATCTATTATTTTCCAAATAAATAATAATAGCTCCTCAGTACTTTTCCGAGGGAGTGAGATGTTCATTTAAATCTAATTATAAAATTATGTTAATTATTAGTAATATTTACTTGATTTTTTTAAAGTCTAACGGTCTTTTAAATTTAAGCGTATCTAGTTCGAGAATTGACACAATTCCAGGAGTAGGAGTTATTCCAAAACTTTTCATAAAATCTGTTTGAGATTGGAAACACCCCGAATTAACTAGAGCAATATTATTATAATAACCCATACCATTAATGTGAATATGTCCTGTGTGAAAAATATCAGGAATCTGATCTATTACGAGCCAATCTTTATCAGTAGGGGCAATTTGGGTTTTCTTTCCATAAATAGGAGCTAAATGCCTACATTTCAAGAATTCTTCCATAATTTTAATAGGCTTATGTTGTTCCAAGTCTGAAATTGTTAATGACATATCAAGAATACTATCTCCATGATAAATGAGGGTCTTTACGACATGAGTTTTTATTATTGCAGGATTTCCTATGCATTCTACTCCAATATCTATTAGTTTTTCAGCGTATTTTTTTGGTACGGCTGGCCGAGGGATTGCATTTCTTACTGGTTCATGATTACCAGAACTATAAAATATTTTTATATAGTCTGGGATTTCATAAAGATATTCCGCGGCCCTATTGAATTGTTTATAAATATCCGTCATTGTGAGATCTTCTTGTTGTTTTGGATAAACGCCAATTCCATCCACTAAATCCCCATTGATTATTATGTATTTTATTTTTCCAGCGATTTCACGCCAATTTTTATTACCAATTTTTCCATTTAGGAAATTTACGAATTTTATCCATAGTTTTTCTTCGAATTCCTTGCTTCCAATGTGAGTATCAGAAATCAGAGCAATTGATAATGGTTCTGTAGATTTATTTATTTCGTGGTTAATAGGTATATCTATTTTTAAAATATTATCAGCAAAAAGAACACCCCTCTTACTTCTTTCTCCTGGATTATAGGTCCCCTCAACGAAGATCATTTGATCCTCCACAATACTTTCGGCAATTTTTCGATTTTCAGAATCTTTTCTCACTATGATGTTAAGATAGCCTGTTTGATCTTCAACTGTTATAAAGAAATTCCCGTTTTTCGTTTGCCGTATTTCATTCACTAAACCCGCTACTGAAAGATATTGACTCTGGGAGTTCCTTAAAATAGTGTTAATTTTAGCCGCCGAAAGAGCTTCTGGCCTCTTTTGCATTAATTTGTAAAGTCGATTATATTTATCTAATGTTAATTCATAGAAATCATCGTAACTTCCAGAAGTATGTAATTTTCCTGTAGGGTCTTTTAGAATTTCATAATCTGCGTTATAATTTTTAGATATAGGTCTAAAAGTAAGAGAAGATTTGGCAGATCCAAATGGTCTAATCTTTTTTTCATTTTTTATTTTAGCGTGAGAGGGAAATTGTTTATGTAAAAGGATATGAGATTCTTGTTCCTTCTCGTTAGCAGAATTATTTATTTTCAGTGGGCTACGATTTTCTACATAATCTCTGGATTTCATCACACTAACTTCTTTTTTTTGTGTGTTTTTCTCAGTTTTTATAAAAATACCTCTTGATCCAAATTTAATCGGAGATGTATTGTCTTTAATTGAAATTCTTTTTAATACATTTATAATTTCTTTGTTAGATATTTTCTTCAGTTGTTCTTCAGTTAAATGGCTATTAAATGAGGGTAAAAAACTCATTTCTTGTATAATGAGAGATATTTTTTTTAAGGGATTATCTAGCTTAAGGATTAAATCTAACATTGAAGGAGTAATATTTATGCCAGACCTGACCAATTTATTTATTAGGATTCTTTTTATTCCTGAATTTTCCGCATTCATTAAATTTTCATTCATTTTAGAATTATAATAATTATTGTAGGATGGTATTATATTGTTTGTTATTAAAGGAAAAACAACTTTTCTTTTTAAGTAAAGAGAGACCGTTATATTAGACGAAATATAAACAAAAATTCATGGTCTCTATATACTAATATATAAAATTTAAATAGCCTATTAATAAATGAATTTATTTTACATCTGAATAATACAAAGATAATAATTTAGGATCTTCTTTTGATCAAAATTGAATTTCTTTAAAGAGCGTTAGATTTATGTTAGAGATGAATAAGGAGATGGAGGATTATTTCACCTCCATTCAACGAAAAGTTAATAAATATTATGATGTTGCAGAAGAAGCTCGGAAAAAAGGCTTTGATCCAGAATTATTTGTAGAATCTCCACAAGCTAAAGATTTAGCCGGCAGAGTAGAAAAATTAGTTGGTCCAGAGGGAGTAGCGGACTTAATAAGGAACTTAAAAAAACAGGGGAAAACTGAGGATGAAATAGTTTTTAAAGTTGTTTCAGATATTTTAGACGAAAAAATTGGTGTTTTTGATACATTGGAAAGTCGGGTAGAGAGAGCAATCAGAGCAGGGTTAGCAATAAAGACAATGGGAGTCGTAAGTGCCCCACTTGAAGGGATTTCTAAGATATTAATAAGGAGGGATCATTTAGGTAATAAATATTTATCTTTATATTTTGCTGGTCCAATTAGAGCTGCTGGTGGAACTACTGCGGCATTAAGTGTTCTTATTGCAGATTTTGTGAGAGAAAAGTCAAAAATTCCAAAATACAAAGCAACTGAAGGAGAAGTTGGTAGATTCGTAGAAGAAATTAAACTTTATGATAGATTACTACATTTACAATATCCATCTTCAAACGATGAGATAAGATACGCCGTTCAACATTTGCCAGTTGAAATAAATGGGGATTCTACTGAGGATGAAGAGGTTTCAGCATTTAGAGATCTACCTCGAATCGATACAAACAACATTCGCGGGGGGGCATGTTTGGTTTTAAATGACGGGATCCTTCTCAAAGCACCTAAGCTACTGAAAATCGCAAAAACTATGAATTTAGAAGGTTGGGATTGGTTAAAAAATTTAAAAAAAATTGCTACTGAAGTAGAGAATCTGGAGAAAGAAGAACAAAAGGAAGACCTCTGTGAAGGTATAGAAAAAATAACTCCTAACTATAAATATGTTGCTGATATTATAGCAGGCAGACCTTTATTCAGTGATCCGTCACAAATCGGAGGGCATAGAATAAGATATGGTAGGGCACGAAATACAGGGTTAGCAGCAGCAGGTCTTCATCCTGCAACAATGGCAATTTTTGATGACTTTGTAGCAATTGGAACCCAACTTAGAACGGAACGCCCTGGAAAAAGTACCAGTATTACTCCAGTTAGTAGTATCGAATCCCCAATAGTAAAATTAAACAATGGAGATGTAATTAAAGTTAAAAATTATAAAAAAGCGAAGGAACTCTTTCCCAAAATTAAAAAAGTCTTATTTTTAGGAGATATACTTTTTGGATTTGGTGAATTTTCTGAAAATAATCATAAATTAATACCATCTGGCTATGTAGAAGAATGGTGGGCACAAGATTTAGAAAGAGCAACTAAAAAAAAGCATATAATCGATGAAAAAATTAAGAGTTTTGTAGAAAATCCATTCAATAACATTCCTACTGCTAAGGAAGCTATAAAAATTTCTCAAACTTATAATATTCCATTACACCCCGCTTATACTGATTATTGGGGGAATATTTCCATAGGTGATTTAGAATTTTTAAGTAACGCGTTTTTTAATGGTTATTTAGAATCAGAAAACAAAATTATATTAAAATACGATAAAGATGTTAAAAAAATCTTAGAAAAAGCATTTATCCTTCATAGATTAAAAAATAATAAAATAGTCTTCAGTCAATCAATGAATTACATCTATGTTACTATATTTAACTTACAAAACAAAAAGTCTCTTAAAATTAAAAAAGATGAGAGTGTATTTTCGTATTTTTTAAGACTTTCAGACATAAAAATAAAAAATAAAGCTCCATATTTTATGGGTACGCGCATGGGACGTCCCGAAAAATCCGAAAGAAAGAGTATGAAAGGCATTCACACACTATTTCCTTTAAGCAATAAAGTTGGAAGTTCAAGATTAGTAGAGAAAGCAATGGAATTTGGAAAACTAAATATAGATATTTGTAGAAAGAAATGTCCAAATTGCGGAACAGTTTCTATATTTAATATTTGTTCTAACTGTGGAAAACACACAGAAGTTCAAAAAATATGTATGAAATGTAAAAAACTATATCCTCCAAACCAAGAGAAATGCTCTCAATGTAAAACAGCCTTAAAATTCTCCCGTGAGGCCAAATTCAATATTAAGAGTCACATTAATGCCACATTAAAATCGTTGAAATTACCCTTTCCAAAAAAACTTAAAGGAATTTTTGGCTTAACAAATAGTTTTAAAGTTTCTGAACCTATTGAAAAAGGCATTCTTAGAGCAAAAAACGGTGTTCTCGTTTATAAAACTGCTGAAATTAGATATGACGCTACTGATATCCCATTAACTCATTTTAAACCAAAAGAAATTGAAACAACCATTAATAAACTCAGAGAACTTGGATATAAAACTGATATCAAAGGACAACCCTTAGATAAAGAAGATCAGATTTTAGAATTAAAAGTTCAAGATATTTTGCTTTCTAATGATTGTGCAAAATATTTTATTAAAGTTGCTAATTTTTTGGATGACGAATTAGAATATTTTTATAAAATAGATCGTTTTTATAATGTTTCTAAAAAAGAAGATCTTGTCGGTCACCTTGTTGTTGGATTAGCACCTCATACAAGTGCCGGTATAATCGGTAGAATAATAGGTTTTTCACCAGTGAGAGCAATTTACGCTCATCCATATTGGCATGCTGCGAAAAGAAGAAACTGTGATGGTGATGAAGATGGTATTATGCTATTACTAGATCCGTTATTGAATTTTTCTAGATATTACTTACCAAGCAAAATTGGTGGTAGAATGGATGCAACTTTAGTTATTGGAACAGTTTTAGATCCAAATGAAATTGATACAGAAGCACATAACTTAGATACATTATACAAATATCCTTTAGAGTTTTATGAAGCGACTGAACACTTTACTTCTCCTTCAGAGATAGAAGATATTATGAATTTGATTAAAAATCGTTTAGGTACTACGGAACAATTTGAAAACATTGGATTTAACATTCCTACAGATAATATTAACGAGGGGCCTATAATGAGTAAATATAAAATTGGAGAAATGGATGATAAAATTGATGCGCAATTACATATAGCAAAAATCATTAAATCGGTAGATGCAAAAAATGTAGCTCAAAAGATCCTAACATCCCATTTTAATCCGGATATATTAGGTAATTTAAGAAAATTCGGTGTACAAGAATTTAGATGTGTAAAGTGTAATACAAAATTTAGGAGACCCCCGATCTCGAACGATGGAAAGTGCACATTTTGCGGAAATAGAGTAATTCTGACTGTAAATCGAGGAGGTATCGAAAAATATATACCACGAGCTCTTAAGCTTTGTAAGGAATATGATTTAGACAAATATATCAGTCAACGTATGGAATTAATCGAAGAATACATTGAAAGCTTAACTAATAATCCTAAAATTAAACAACAAAAGCTATCTGACTTTTTCTAATTTAGTTTAAAAGAAATAAAAATTAATTTCTTAGTACAGGAGGGGGGATTTGAACCCCCGAAGGACTATTCCACTAGAGCCTCAGTTTCGCCTTCGTATGATACGAGTCTAGCGCCGTAGACCAGATTCCCACAGCTAAACAGTAAATTGTTTCGCCATCTTGGCAACTCCTGCGATGATAGGGTAAAAAAAATTTTTTAAATCTTTAATATTAATGTAATTAAATAAAGTTTTAATTTTTAAAATTTTTTTTTGTAAACCACCGTAAGAATATTGATAAAGTTTTTATTCCAATATTTTTATTTTTTTTGAAGAAAAACTAATTATAAATAATAATATATTCTAATTATAATAATTAAAATATTGGTTAAAATTCGTGTCTGTCGACAGAAAAAAACTGAATGCCTTACTTAAATGGTATAGGCAAGAAGTTGGAAAAGATTTAATAGGTGCACTAATCGTTAATAGAGAAGGATTAGTAATAGATGCAATAGCAGGATCTTCAGAAGAGAAATCAATCGACGAAGAGATTTTAGGGGGCGTTAGTTCATTAGTTGAACCTGTGCTTAATAGAATCACGCAAGAATTTTCTTCTGGGTCTTTTGGAACTGGAACTTTTGATACCGAAGAATATAGACTTATTTTTTGTGAAGCTGGACCGGAAGCCATCTTTGTTACCGTACTAGATGCTGTTGCGATGGTTGATCCTGTTTTTCCATATGCTTATTTAGCTGCTGAGAAGATAGCACGAGTTTTTGATGGACGGAGTGTAAGTCCAGTAATTCCTAAAATTACTATAGACGAAGTTGCTCGCAATATTGAGCGTAAAATAGATAAAATGCAACAAATTAAAATTCAGTCAAGTGAATATGCCTACAAATTAATCTTAGGTGGTGATGGAGCCGTTGGTAAGACTAGCATGGTTCATCGTTTTGTTGAAGACAAATTTGAAACTGACTATAAGGGAACTATTGGAACGTCTATCATGAAAAAAGAGTGTGAATTTGAAGGCCTGAAATCTAAAGTTAGATTTGTTATCTGGGATTTAGCAGGACAGTCGCAATTCAAACGTGTAAGGTATTCTTACGTTGCTAATGCAGAAGCAGGAATTTTAGTTTTTGACGTGACAAGACGGGATACCTTTGAGAATATTAAACTTTGGTATGATGAATCCATAGAAATATCGAAAGATATTGCGTTAATATTAGTTGGAAATAAAATTGATTTAGAGGATTCGAGAGTTATTTCCACAGCTGAAGGAGAAGAATTAGCAAAAAAATTGGGTTTGGGATATATAGAGACTTCAGCTAAGACTGGTGAAAATATAGAAGACGCGTTTAGAATGTTAGCATTACAAATTGTAAAAAAATTTGTTGTAGCAAAGGAAGTATAAAGCCTCTGGGGGGATTTGAACCCCCGATCTACAGATATATCTGTGATTTTTGCGATTCACATACGAATCTGTTGCTATACCGCTAAGCCACAGAGGCTTACTTTTCAAGTTATTAAAGATTAATGTTAAAAAAATTTTAAATCTTGTCCAATGAAAAATAATGTTAGGTTAAGCAACTTAGGAGAATTCCAAATAATTGAATTTATAGAAGATTTGGTTTTTCAAAAAACTGGGAAAAGACTAATTCGAGATGATTCCTTTTTCTTTTCGCTCGATAAAAAGTTATTAAGTCCAGATGGTAAACAAGTTGACTTAATTTTTAACACCGATATGTTAGTTTCTACTACGGACGTACCAAAACACATGAGTTTTTATCAAATTGGACGAAAAGCAGTTCTAATGAATTTAAGTGATTTATTAGTCAAAGGAGTTAAGCCAAAGGGAATTTTTATTTCATTTGGCTTGTATAGTGAGATGGAATTGGGTAACTTTAGAGAATTAATGAATGGTATTATTGATTATTGCGTTAAATGGAATATAGATTATTTAGGTGGAGACGTAAATGAGACTAAAGAATTGGTTATTAATCCTACGATATTTGGAGTTCAGGATTGTTCAAAAATAGTCCATAGAAAAGGAATCAAATCCGGTAACTATTTAGTAGCAAATGGGAAATTTGGATTAAACGGAGTAGGATTTGATATTTTAATCAATAAAAAAGGTGATCCTAAAGATTATTCTATTTATAAAAGATCAATTATGAGCGTATTAGAACCAAAAGATTTAGGAAAGGAAGCAATAATTTTATCCGAAAAAAATCTTGCGACCGCCAGTATAGATTCATCTGATGGATTGGCAAAATCCTTGACCGATTTAATGTATTCTAATCCAGAGATTAATATCGGATTTGAAATTGAATTTAACGAGGAATTAATTGATGAAGAAGCTTTTATGTATTCTAAAGAATTTAACATACCCCTTGAAAATTTAGTTTTCTATGGTGGAGAAGAATTTATTCATATATTTACAATTGATCCAACAAGCTACAATTCTGCTCTAAAAGCAATAAAATCGCAAGTGGGCCAGATTTTTCGAATAGGAAAGGTAATTTCGGAAAAAAAAATCTACTATTTAAATAAGAGTGAAAAAATTGAGTTAAAAAAGTCTGGATTTGAGCATTTTAAATAGAATTACTTAAGTTTATTCTAAAATATTTAAAGATTTCTGTTTATAGACTTAACTAAATAAAATATAAATATTATTGTGGATTACAAATAATACCATTTTTTTTATGGGCTATTGGCGCAGGCAGGTAGCGCAGCAGGCTTTTAACCTGACGGTCAGGGGTTCAATTCCCCTATAGCCCGTCTGATTTCGTTAAATTTTTTTTAACTCGATCTCTTTAGAATAAAATTTAATTTCCCCATAATTTATTTATTTACATTATAACTCTTTAAATTATAGTATGCAAGATTCAGAGTTCAAATTACCTGCCGATGAACCAGAGCAACTTTTAATAAAATCACAAGATATCACCACTCCTGAATATGGATGTGAACCGGAGAAAAGGAATATTGGAACCCTTCTTCAATCTGGTGTAATTAATCTTGATAAACCTAGTGGCCCAACGAGTCATGAAGTCGTTACATGGGTTCGTAAAATTTTGGGAATTCCAAACGCTGGACATGGGGGAACGTTAGATCCAAAAGTTACAGGTATATTACCTTGTGCACTTGGTAAAGCGACAAGAGTGCTTTCAGCTCTATTAACTGCTGGTAAAGAATATGTTGGTATTATGTATTTACATTCTTCTGTACCACAAAAAAGAATAGAATATATATTTAAGACATTTACAGATAAGATATATCAAAGACCGCCAATCAAATCATCGGTAGCACGAAAATTAAGAGTGAGGGAGATATATTACAGTCAAGTGTTGGAGATTATTGAAAAACGTGTATTATTTCGATTAGGATGTGAAGCAGGAACTTACATACGAAAATTCTGTTTTGATATAGGTGAGGCTCTCTGTTCTGGTGCACACTTGACGGAATTAAGGAGAACTAGAGTAGGCAACTTTAATGAAAAAAATAATTTAATTACGCTTCAGAATTTGAAAGATGCGTTTACAATTTATCAAACTGAAGGTAATGAATATTATTTAAAGAAATTGATTTTTCCCATTGAAAAAATGGTTGAACACATACCAAAGATTTTTGTAAGAGATAGTGCAGTTGATGCCTTATGTCATGGTGCTGATTTAGCTGCTGCTGGAGTTTGTTATATTGATGCTAGGATAAAGAAGGGAACTCTAATTTCCCTAATGACATTAAAAAAGGAATTAATCGGATTTGGGATTGCGAAAAAAAATGCGATGGATATTTTTAAGGCTAAATCAAAAATAATGGCAAAAACCAAAAAAGTGTTCTTGGAAAGAGGAACGTATCCTCGCTGGAATAAAAAAAAATAAAATTACTGAATCAATTAGTAAAATGGCACGAAATAACTCGCATTACTATACAAAATTCCCTGATGCTAAACTAAAGATACATACAGTTTCAGAAAGTTTACGACGTCATCTTTATATCTTTAAAACAGCACCTGGAGTTTTTTCTTATAAAAAAATTGATTTAGGAACTAAAATTTTTATTGAACAAATGACAATTCCTATAGAACGCCCAAATATTTTACTCGATTTAGGATGTGGGTATGGACCTATAGGTATTGTTTTAGGATATGAAGCTCCTAAAAGTATAGTTTATTTACTTGATATAAATAGAAGAGCAATATGGTGCACTAAAGAAAACATAAAATTAAATTTACCTGACAGGCAAAAACAAATTATTGCTTTATCAGGAAGCTATTTCGAACCAATTAAAAATAAAAATTTGAAGTTTGATGGGATTTACATGAATCCACCACTCCGGCAAGGAAGAGAAGAATTTCTTGAATTATGTAATGAAATTCCTAATTATTTAAAACCAGCAAGTTTTTTTCAATTTGTAATTAAAAAAAGAATGGGAGCTCCCTTTATTTTAAGACATTTAAGTGATACTTTTTCTGATATGAAATTAGAAGTTCTATGTAAAAGAGGCGGGTATTGGGTTTTTAACATTAATTTTTACTAATCTTTTTTTTTGTATGTTATTGTTTATTTGTATAAAAATAGAGGTAAATTGAGGAAAAAATCATAAAATTTATTTCTAAAGATATCTTATTAAGTTATAAGTAGTATCTTAAAGAGGATTTTTATTTTTGACCAAGAAAAAAGCTATTGATGTTCTCAGACATGATTTAGTGCCTAAACATGTTTTATTAACCAAGAAAGAAACTCAAGATTTATTAAAAAAATATCAGATAGGTGTTATTGATTTACCACAGATGTTTGAAAAAGATCCAGTGGCAATTGCTATTGGTGCCAAGGAAGGAGATATTGTTAAGATTATTCGAGAATCTAAAACAACTGTAAAATCAGTAAATTATTATAGATATGTTAAAAAGGAAAAGGTTTAGACCGATTTCTTTCATTTAAATGAAATCTATTAGAAAAGGGTTATTATATTTTGAATTCTAAAGGTTTGAGTAATGAAGATAAATGGGTTATCTTAAAAAGCCTTTTTGATGAGAAAGGTTTAGTTCGCCAGCATTTAGATTCCTATAACAATTTCGTTGAAGACGAGATGCAAGAGATCGTTAATGAATCTAGCGAAGTTGTCCCAGATATTCCAGGTTTTAAGATAAAATTTGGCAAAATAAAAGTTAGAAGTCCAAAGGTAAGGGAAGCAGATGGAGCTACAATGGAAATTACTCCAATCGAAGCAAGAATTAGAGAGTTGAGTTATGCTGCAGATATTACTCTGGAAATGACACCTATTACTATTGACGAGCGTACTCAAAGAGAAGAAGCTGAGGAGACACTTGATATTTATATAGGAAAAATTCCAATCATGTTAAAAAGTTGTAAATGTCCTTTAGAGAATTTATTAGAACCTGAGCTTATAAATCGTGGTGAAGACCCACTAGATCCTGGTGGTTACTTCATCATAAATGGTACAGAAAGAGTTTTAGTAACCCAAGAGGACTTAGCTCCAAACAGAATATTAGCCGAAGAAGCAAGCAGAAGTTCAAGTGCTACTCATCAAGCTAAAGTTTTTTCTACTCGAAGTGGATTTAGAGCACCTGTGACTATTGAAAGAAAAAAAGATGGAAATTTAAGAGTATCTTTTCCATCTGTACCGGGGAAAATACCTTTAGCAATACTAATGCGAGCATTAGGTCTGCATTCAGATAAAGAAATTTTCGAAGCAATCTCAGAAAATGAAGAAATACAAAAAGAATTGATTCCTGTAATAGATGTAGCTACTGAAATTCAAGTATTAAAAGATCCAGAAAAATCTCAACACAATGCCCTTGACTATATTGGAAAACGAGTTGCGATTGGACAAACGAAAGATTATCGTATTAGAAGAGCTCTTCAAGTTTTAGATAGATATCTTTTACCACATATTGGAAATAGCGAGGAAGATCGAATCAAAAAAGCTTATTATTTAGGACAAATGGCCCAAAAAGTGATGGAACTAGCCTTAAACCTTAGAGAACCTGACGATAAAGATCACTATGCTAATAAACGATTAAAGTTAGCAGGAGAACTGTTTACTTCTTTATTTAGAGTTGCCTTTTTAAACCTTGTAAAAGATATTAAATATCAATTAGAGAGAACTGCTGTTCGAGGAAGAGCCCCTAACATTAAAACAGCAGTTAGAGCGGACGTAATTACTGAAAGAATCAGACACGCTTTAGCCACTGGCAATTGGGTTGGTGGGAAAGCAGGAGTTAGCCAATTATTAAATAGAACAAATCACGTAGGAACTTTAAGTCATTTAAGACGCGTAATATCACCATTAAGTCGAAGTCAGCCTCATTTTGAAGCTCGAGATTTACATCCTACTCAATGGGGTAAAATATGTCCTGCAGAAACCCCGGAGGGGCCAAATTGTGGGTTAGTTAAAAATCTTGGATTGACTTCAATAATATCGGTAGGAATGGATGAGAGAATCCTTGAAAATATTTTAATCGATTTGGGAGTAATTCCTATAAACGAGGTTAAGAATATTAAAGGTGATAAAGTTAAAGTATTTTTAAACGGTAAATTAATTGGTATTCATCGGCAATACAATCAGTTTATTCGTCAAATTAGAGAAAAACGAAGAAAAGGTGAGATTGGACAGCATGTAAATATAGGATATTATCACGACTCAAAAGAAATACAAATAAATTGCGACGCTGGAAGAGCAACTAGACCATTATTCGTTATTAAGAATAAGAAACTATTAATTACGAGTGAAGACATAGAAAAACTTAAGCAAAAGAAATATATTTGGTCGGATTTAATTCATAAGGGGATAATTGAATATTTAGACGCAGAAGAGGAGGAGAATGCTTATATAGCTATGTTTGAAGATGATATAACTTCTGAACATACTCATTTAGAAATATCTCCTGCAGCAATACTAGGGATTTGTGCTTCTATAATACCTTTTCCAGAACACAATCAATCGCCGAGAAATACTTATGAAGCTGGAATGGTTAAACAAGCTTTAGGTTTATTTGCAGCAAATATGCATTTAAGACTTGATACGAGGGGACATACTTTACATTATCCTCAACAACCACTTGTTAAAACTAGTCCTATGGAAATAGTTGGTTTCAATAAACGTCCTGCTGGACAAAACTTTATAGTTGCTATGATGAGTTTTGAAGGTTTCAATATTGAAGACGCAATAATTATAAGCAAAGCTTCAATAGAACGTGGTCTTGCTCGAAGCCACTTTTTTAGAACTTATGACGCTGAAGAAAGAAAATATCCTGGTGGAGAGGTGGATAAATTTGAAATTCCAGAAAGAGGAGTCAGAGGATTTAAATCTGCTGAATCTTATCGATTGTTATCAGAAGAAGATGGTATAATTGAGCCTGAAACAGCGGTGAATGGAGGAGATGTCTTAATTGGTAGAACATCTCCGCCTAGGTTTATTAAATCTTACGAAGAATTTGAACTCATGCAGCCAAATAGAAGAGAAACTTCAAAAAACATGAGACATAACGAGAAAGGCATAGTAGATACAGTAATTATCTCTGAGACTGTAGATGGAAATAAATTGGTTAAGATTAAAGTAAGAGATTTACGAATTCCTGAACTAGGAGATAAATTTTCTTCTCGTCATGGTCAGAAAGGAGTGCTAGGTTTGATAGTTCCCGCAGAAGACATGCCTTTTACATCAAATGGTGTAATTCCTGATATAATTGTTAATCCACACGCAATGCCTTCGAGAATGACATTAGGGCAACTTTTTGAAGGAATTAGTGGGAAAATAGCGTGCAGCACTGGTGCATTAGGAGATGCAACTGCATTTGAGTGGAAAGACATAACGAGATTGCAACAGCAATTAGTTGATGTAGGATTCGAATTTAATGGGAGAGAAGTTATGTATAATGGAATAACGGGTGAAAAATACGAAATGGGCATATACTGCGCTCCTATTTATTATCAAAAGCTTTATCACTTAGTTGCTGATAAACTTCACGCTAGAGCTAGAGGTCCAGTTCAGATCTTAACTCGTCAACCGACAGAAGGACGAGCTCGCGAAGGTGGATTGAGATTCGGAGAAATGGAACGAGATTGTCTTGTTGGTCATGGTTCTGCTTTATTATTAAAGGAAAGATTGCTAGATGAATCAGATAGAACAGTAATTCTAGTCTGCGAAAAATGTGGACTTTTAGCTGTTTACGATCGAAATCGAGATAAGCGTTATTGCCCAGTATGCGGAGAAGGAACAGTAATTTCAAAAGTAGTGTGTTCTTATGCTTTTAAGTTGCTTCTGCAAGAAATGATGAGCCTTGGATTGGCCCCTAGATTGAAGCTAAAAGAAAAAATATAATTTAGAATTTTTTTTTAAATGCCTAATTTCGATTTTTTATTTTTAAGAGAATAATAAAATCCTTTTCACAATCTAAAGTTTAAAATGTAATTTAAATCATTCAATATCCAAAATTGAGCAAAATGAAATGAAAACCGAACCCTAAAAATATTGAAGCTACTATAGTAGTAATGATTGATAACCTAATGGAAATCTCTCTCCCGTATTTTGTATATAATATTAAAACAGTTAAGGATATTAATCCAATAACAAGAAATATCCAACCTAGTACCCATAAAATTAGCGAAGGGCCTTCATACCATTCTTCAGGTGGCCTTTCCTCCCAAGGCCATTCAATTTGGTTTAGGGTGATTAAATTGAATATTAAATAAAATAATGTGAACAAGTTAGATCTTATTAATTTTTTTATTTATTTAAGCTAAAAATTTTTTATTTTTATTTAAGTTTTTCAATGGTTTATCAATAAGTAAAATTTAAAGATATGCTAATTTAACTTATATATTAATATGACTTAATCTTTTATTAAAGAATTTAATTTCTGATATAAAAATGCATTTTCTAAAGAAATTAATTGAATCCCCTATATTAAAGGATCCAGCAAAAAAACATAAAAGCATTCATCGTCATTTTTATAGATATTCCAAGGGGAAATTTCTTGGACCTGCACTAAAATTAATTAAAACTAATGCAGGAATAACTTTAAAGGGGTCTTTTGAATACGAAGATTTAATTCAAGAAATTACAGCTACTACAATTTCAGACGAAGAGGTTGAAATTAAAGGAGTTTTAATTACAGGAAGCGATATTAGTAAAACAATTATAAATTTAGGTTTAGATTGGATCTTTAAAAAATCAACCGGTAAGACAACAAACTACAAAATAGAGATTAACGATAAGATAAATAAAAATCATCTTCTCGAGATTATCGAAAAATTAAGAGATACAAGTTATCTTTTATTGTCCTTTAACCTTAATCCTACATGCAATGTAACGACCAAAAATAGAATTCCACAACCATCAAAAAAAAAAATTGAAGAGGACGATATCAATAAAAGAGTTCAATTTTGTAGCGGAGTAATTAAAAATACAGAAAAAAACATAAAATTAATTCAAGATTTTGCATTAGGGGATTTTAAATCAGATCTTCCCAAAAAATGGAAAAATATAACTATTATGAATAATTACGAGATAACTGAGATTATAATTCCTAAAGGCATACAGAATTCAAGCTTATTGCGTATAATGGCAGAACGAAAAGGTAAAATAATACGAACGCTTGATGTTGATGGGGAATCAATTGAAAAACAATATTCTATAGTAGTTTAATGGCCATATTTTGATCAATATTTAAATACATTATATTTTTATAGAAAGATTATAATTATTATAAAAAGTGTAAACTAATAAGAGGCAAATTTGGTTGGAATTAAACCCTCTATTAAAATCGTTTTTATATATTATTGGCGGTGATGTAGCAATTGAAGTTGGGATTGAATTTTTAAATTGTGAAAATGAAGATATAACTGACGAAGATATCACCGAGAATATTAAAGATCGAATTGAAAGGACTGGAATAGATTTTGAACCAGAAGATAGCGAAATTTTGAAGCTAAACACGGTTCGAAAAACACTTTACAAACTTTACAGTGAAAAACTTGCTCAATTCAGACGCATTAGGGATAAATCAACGGGATGGTTCATCTATTATTGGTGGCATGAATTCGACTTGCTTGAGGAAATTTTATTAGAAAAAAGAAATATAGTACAAAGAAAATTAAGAGATCGATTAAAGTTCGAAGAAAATAATTATTTTTTCGTGTGTAAAAATTGTAGTGGTGTAAAAAATATTAAATATAAATTTGATGAGGCTTTCGATTTAAATTTTAGGTGTCCAGATTGTGGAGGTCCATTGGAATCACAAGATAATCAGAAAATAATACAATTATTAAAAGAGAAGATTGTCGTTAACGAAAAAACAAAAATAATTGATGAATTTGAAAAATAATTACTTCTTCTTTTTAAAAAAGGCAATATCTCCTAAAGCTGAGCTTGTTTCTTTTTTCATAAATTTTTTAGTATTCACTTCAATCTCATCGGCCTTTATTAGCAACGTTATCTTGTAGATTTCTTCAATTTTTTTCGCCAATTTTATAGTTGGTTTTACTTTGCCTGATTCAATTCTTCTTATTAATGAGGGTTTCTCGTTTAATTTTTGAGCAAATTGATCTTGATTAAGTTTGTTGATGGTTCTAATGTTTCTAATTCTTTTTGAGTAATCAGTAACAATTTCCATCTGTTCAATCTCATCAAATTTCTTTGTTTGATGTTTTAAGGAGCTTTTTATTTGAGTCGAATGCGATTTTCGCAAATAAATTGATTTTGGTTTAGTCGTGATTTTTTTTCCATATCGAGCACAGCTATCACATAAAGTCATTTTTACTCCTTCGATTAAGACTTTCTGTCCTTTCCACACGATCCCATTGCATATAGGACATCTTCGCTCCTCCTCATCAAAACCTAGCGGCAAAAAGACTAATCCTCAAAATTTTTTTTCAATTTCTTAATAATTAATTATCTATTATAAAGAAATCTTAAAATATTTATATATCAGAAAAAAGTATTATACAAGATTAAAGAACAATCAGAACTCTTACGATTAATATTATGAGTAAAATTTTATAAAATATAAAGTATAAATTTTTTTAAAATCGACAATTTTATCAATACAAAGAAAGAGACTTAAATTTAAATGAATGAATAATTATTAGTTAAATAATAAATTTGGTAAATAAATAACTTAGGTAATTTCTATTTGACAACCACTAAAGAAAAGAAGAAGGAAAAAGATACTAAAGATGGCGAGTATTTAATAACTTATACAAGACATCTTGAGAAAAGATTGAGGAATCTTGAAACTGAGAAGCAGTTATTAGACGCTGAAAGATTGAGATTAGAGCAAGAACTTCATAGTTTAAGGAACGAAATTGACAGGTTAAGAGAACCTCCTTTAGTGTCTGCTACTATAATAGATGTATTAGCGGATAACAAAGGAAGAGTAATTGTAAAGAGTTCTACTGGCCCAAGTTTTGTAGTAAACGCTAGTAGAAAAGTAAAGAATGAAAAATTGACTCCAGGTTTGAGAGTTGCGTTAAACCAGCGTACTTTTGCAATCATGGAAATCTTACCAACAAAATTGGACCCATTTGTCAAAGGAATGGAAGTGATTGACTCAATTCCAGATGTTTCATATGGCGATGTTGGAGGTCTTGAAGATCAATTGCAAGAGGTTAGAGAAACTGTTGAATTACCGCTAAAAAAACCAGAATTATTCAAAAAAATAGGAATTGAACCTCCGAAAGGTGTTTTACTTTATGGAGCTCCAGGTACGGGAAAAACTTTATTAGCAAAAGCGGTTGCTCATGAAACAGAAGCCACTTTCATAAGAATAATAGGATCTGAATTAGTTCAGAAGTTTATAGGAGAAGGTGCTAGATTAGTTCGAGAAATCTTTAATTTAGCAAAAGAGAAAGCACCTACAATATTATTCATAGATGAATTAGACGCTATTGGTTCACAGAGATTAAAAATAGCAACTTCCGGAGATAGAGAAGTTCAAAGAACCTTGATGCAACTTTTAAGCGAATTAGATGGTTTTGAACAAAGAGGAGATGTTAAAATTATTGGTGCCACCAACAGGTTTGACATATTAGATCCTGCATTGTTAAGACCTGGCAGATTCGATCGTATGATTGAATTTCCAATACCAGATGAAGTTGCTAGAGAAGCAATTTTTAAGATACATACAAGAAATTTGAATATTGAAGGAAATATTAAACTTAGAAAATTAGTAGGTTTAACGGAGGGAGCAACAGGAGCAGACATCAAAGCGATATGTACTGAAGCGGGAATGTTTGCCATAAGAAAAGAGGCTGAAACTATAACTGAACAAGATTTTCTTGACGCTACCGATAAAGTTTTAAAGAATCTAAAAGATCAAAAACAAACTTCTGGATTATATGCGTAAAATAATTCTCTTTTAAATATTTATTTTTAATAATATAATACTATTTTTTATTACAAATCCATATCTTTAATTAGAATCCTTTAAGATTTCAACTTAAATATGAGCAACGAACTTCTATTAGCATTAAGAAAGATTAAAGCAATTTCAGATTATCAATTTGGTAATGATATTACAGACATCCTTTTTGATGAACGAGAGAAAATTCGGATTGAACGGTCGAAAAACACTAATAAAATAAGATATATATATTTTCAAAATAATTTAATGCTGATATTAAGACCGACGAATGGTTTGTTTACACTTAGCTTGTTTTCTGCTAAAAAAATAATCGAGAAAACTAAAGCTCCAAGATTGAGAGCTATAGTATTAACGGAAATATCAGAATTTATCAAAAAGGGACGTAGTGCTTTTTGTAAACATGTTGTTGAGATCGATATCAATTTAAGACCATTAGATGAGGTAATTGTGGTTAATCAAAACGATGAATTATTAGGAATAGGTCGTTTAAAAATTCCAGTTCCTTATGTAAAATTATTTAAAAGTGGTATTGCTGTAAATGTTAGGAAAGGGATTTTATCAAAAAATTAAAAATTACAATTAATTATATAATTATAAGAACACGCCTATAAAACACAAAAAAAAATGAAACTTCCCAAAGAATTGCAAAAAAGAGAAAAAAGTCGGCCTAAACGTCCCACTCCAGCTAAAAAACGACAAGGACAACAACAACTTGGTTCTAGACAAATGCGTAGGAAAATGGCAGCGCAAGGCATAGATATGGATCAAATTGAGGCAACTCGCGTTGTAATAGAAGGACCAGAAAAGACATTAATAATTGAACAACCAGAAGTCGTTTTAATGAAACAAATGGGTCAGGAAATATATCAAGTAATTGGATCAGCGGAAGAATATTCTCCAGACGAGGTTAAATTTAGCGAGAAAGAAGAATTAAAAGAAATTGAACCATTGGATGAGTCTGAGATAAAACCTAAAATTACAGAAAACGATATTATGTTAGTTGCCGCACAAGGTAACGTGGATCCAAAAGAGGCAGAAGCAATATTGAAAGATTGTGAAGGAGACATCGCAAAAGCTATATTATTTCTAAAAAACCGAACTTAATTGTTTTAATCTTAATTTTAAGATAAAAAATAAAAATTAAGAATTATAAATAATTCAAATTTATAACTTTATACAATTGTTTGATTAAATATGTCTAAAGTTAAAAAAAAACGCGTAGATAGGGCAATAACAACTATTTCTAAAAAAGATATCCAATTTGAAAAAATTTTACAATTTTCTAGTTGGATTTTTTTGATAACTTTTTCGATATTTGTAGCTTTTTGGGCGATATTTGATGTTTTATTGAAAAGAATCGAGATATCAATAAATGCTATGCATTATTCGTACACAATATTTACGGGTACATCCGCAGCATTTAGTTTTGCGTTGGTTACAAAAATTCGCAAAAACAGAGATAAAAAGAAAGAAATCTTTATTGATTGGTTAATTGGAGAATTTTTATTCTGTGTGTTTTCCATCTTTGCTGTAGCGATATATATATGGTAATGTTAAGAGTTAATTTTTATCTTTTATAATCCTCTCTGGTTGGACAGAATACCTCAACAACTTCAGCAGTTTCTATTATTATTGCACCATGTTTTTCCCATGAGTCAAAAATGTAACTTTCTCCTTTTTTTGCGATAATCTCACCATCCTCCGTAATAAATTTTATTTTTCCTTTATTCACATATCCAATTTGATGAGCTTCGTGGCTATGTAGTGGAATTTTGGAATTTTTATCGAGATTAAATATGCAAAGCATTACAGTATCGTTGTAACTCATGGTTTTGCGATAAATTCCTTCTAATACCTTAATAGGTTTAATAGAATCTTTATTTACGGGATTTTTCATCATTTTAAAATTACCTATTGATTATGTTTGCAAGCTTTTTAATTTAAATATAATCGTAATTAATTAATCTAAAATTTTTACAAGAATCTAATGACAAAAATTTACGAATTTAAGACATAGACAACGACATAATTTAATTTAGAGAGAAATTTGAAAATTGAGAAACTCTATTCATAAAAATGCCATGAAAATTTTTGTAGTTTAAATAAAAGTTTTCTAAATTGAAAACTAAGCCGTTAATAGAATAACTTTAAATTGAGAAAATAAATAAATTTTTATATCTAAAGAAGAAAAATATATTTTAATTAACCATAATAAGTGTTTAATAAATCTTATTAATCAACTCAACAATTAAGAGCACCGACAAAAATTTTAAATTTATTAGAGTGATAATAAACTCTTTCGAAAAATGAAATTATAATTAATTAAAAGAAATAATGCCTTGTCATGGTATTAGTATCAGAATCTGAAATATCTAAAAAAAAAGGAACTAAAAAATTGCACAGTAGATATTTAAGAAACTTATTACCAAGAGTTTTTCTAACTGAAGGAGATATGGTGCTATTTGATCCTTCTAAAATTTTAAATAGTCTAATGAAGGAAACAGCCATGAACGAGAAAGATGCTCATCATATAACAGAACTTGTTGTGAGAAGAATTATAAGTTCTGGCATAAAATTTCTTTCAGGACCTCATATTAGAGAAATTGTATGTTCTATTTTATCTGAACAACATTATGAAAGTGAAAGAAAGCTATATACAAGAATAGGTATGCCATTAATGGATTATGAAGAAATTCTTGAATTTGGCATTGATGAGATGGTAAATAATTATATGAATCCAGAAATTATACACCACTGGGCTGCAAATCGAATCTCTAACGAATATGCTCATTTAAGAATTTTAAACTCTGAAGAGTCTCAAACTCATTTATACGGAGATATACACATTCATATGCTTCAGTATTTTGATTTAAGACCTTTTTGTCAAGAATGGGACCCTCGATTAATTCTCAAACATGGTTTACCTCCCGTGGTTAGTCGTGCGTATTTCAGTAAATCGGGACCTGCAAATAATCTAAAAATGGCAGTTTCCCACCTTGCTAGATGGCTCGGAATGATTCATTGTGAATTTAGCGGATCCCTAGGATACAATTATATTACTACATTTCTTGCTCCATATGCTAAAAATTTAAACAATGAGGAAATAAAGGAATGTATGCAATTTTTTATATTTGAAATTAATCAACTTTTCACATCAAAGAGGGGACAATTTCCCTATATCTCAATATCATGTTTACCAACAGTACCTAATAATTTATGCGATATTCCAGCGATAGGTCCTCATGGGAAAATTATAGGAAAATATAGAGAATATAAAGAAGAATGTTTAAAACTCTTTAATGCTTTAAATAATGTATATCTTAAAGGAGATTATAATGGCAAATCATTTTTTTTTCCGAGGCATGAAGTTAAAATAGATAAACAATGGATAAAAGATTTTGAACCTCATTATTTAAAATTAATTGAAGAATTATCTATGAAAAGAAGTCCATTTTTCTCTAATATGTGTCCAAATTGGATTTCTGATAGAAATTCAAGCTTTTTAAAATGTGTTAATAGAGGATCTCTTCAATGTGTTAGCTTAAATTTGCCCAGATATACTTATATGTCTAACGATGAAGATGATTTTTTAAAATTAATAGACGAAAAAATGGAACTTTGTTCGAGAATTTTATTGAAGAAGAGAGATTTAATAAATAAAAGATTAAAAACGGGCCACTTACCATTATGTAGAGGGAAAATTGATGGAGACTCAATTTTTAAATTAGAAGAGCAAAATTTATCTATAAGCTTTATTGGACTAAACGAAACTGTAAAAAGTTTAACTGATTTTGAGCTTCATGAAGATAATCATGCTTATAATCTTGGAAGGAAAATATTGGAGTATATGGCAACAAAGTGTACTATAATGTCAGAGAGAGATAATGTACATTACTGCTTATCAGAACAACCTAGTAATATAAGTTCTAAACGTTTAGCACGCTTAGATCTAAAACATTTTCCTAAAAAGGCAATTCCACTAAATAATGGAATTTATACTAAATCCAGCCATTTACGTTATAACGCAGAAATACCATTGTTCGAACGGATTAAAAAAGAGGGGGAATTTCATCCAATGATTAAAGGAAAAACCATTTCCTATCTACCGCTAAGTGAAAATAAATCAGATATAGATAGACTTTGGGAGCTTACCAAATATATTTGCCTTAATACAAACACATCTTATTTTATTTATAATTTCGAAGAATTTTCCCCCTAGGTAAAGAAGAATTTTTTAAAAATCTGGTATATTTGTAAGATTAAATTTTTCTAAAAATTTAATTTATTATATTTATGACAGAAAAGAAATCATTAAAAGAAATTCAGCAAGATATTAACGATTGGATACTTAAACACGGGGATTATTGGCCTCCTCTTTCAATGCTTTGTGCAATTATGGAAGAATTTGGTGAATTAGCTCGTGAAATAAATTATCTTGAGGGATTCAAACCAAAAAAGTCTAGAGAAAAATTTAAAACAGATTTGGGTGAAGAACTAGCAGATATTATGTTCTCAGTCATATGTTTAGCAAATTATTATAAAATCGATTTAAATGAAAAAATAAATAATGTTATCAAAAAATACTCTAAAAGAGATGCCAATAGATTTATTTAAAGAAAAAATCGTAAAAAATTTATTGCAAATTTTGTTTTGGATTTTAAAATAAGCCATTTTAATGAAATAACTAGAAATTGAGAATGTACCTATTTAATGCATAATTTTTATTCTTTCAATTAATATTAAATTTTAAATAAATAAGAAAGGATAATAAGAATCAACAATTATTCATCAAAGAAATGTTAAAAGATGGAATGGGCAGAAAAGAAATACTTAAAATTTTAAGAGAGAAGTTATCTAATGACCTTACTTATGATTCGGGATATATTTTGGGTTCTATGTGTACTAAACCTCTTGACTTCGGAAAAGAAGTTTATATAAATTATGTATGTAAAAATTTGGGAGACCCAGGATTATTTCAAGGCTGTACTGAATTGGAAAGAGAATTAATTTCCGACATCGGAGAATTATTAGGTTGTACTAATATAATAGGAACTATTACTACAGGCGGATCAGAAGCAAACTTAATAGCTATGAGAATTGCTAAAAGGCTAAGACCAGATATAAGATATCCAGAGATAGTCACTCCAATCTCTGCTCATGTATCTTTTGATAAAGCCGAGGATTTACTTGGATTTAAACTAAGAAAAGCAAGATTGAAAAAAAATTTTGAATTAGACCTAAATCATTTTGAATCACTCATAAACGAGAATACATGTGGTGTAGTAGGAATCGCAGGAACGACTGCCTTGGGCTTAATTGATCCAATAGAGGAAATTGGTAAAATCATTGAAGGAAAGAACATATTTTTTCACGTTGACGCCGCTTTTGGAGGATTTGTTTTACCATTTTTAAAGGAATTAAATTATATTCTACCTTCTTGGGATTTTAACGTCAAAAGATTAGATTCTATTACGGCAGATCCTCATAAGATGGGATTAGGCATTATTCCAACAGGAGGTTTTTTTTTAAGAGATTCCACTGTTTTACAAAAAACAAGATTCGAAATCCCATATCTTGCTGGGGGAAACTTCAAACATTTTCATATAGTTGGAACAAGATCAGGAGGGACGGTCATTGCTTTTTGGGCTATTATGAAATATTTAGGTAAGAGTGGATTTGTAAAAATTGTAAAGGAGTGCATGGAAAACACAAATTATTTGGGAAAAAGGATATCAGAAATCAATGGTGTTAAATTGGCTGCCGAACCAGTAATGAATGTGGTTGGTATTACCACAGAAAATGGCGAAAGTATTTGCGAAATTGACGATGAACTAAGAAAAAGAAGTTGGATGCTAGGAAAATTTACTAATTTCAATTTAATAAGAGTAGTTATTATGCCACATGTTAAAAAATCTCATTTACGCAAATTTGCGCAAGATTTAGAGGATGTTGTAAAAAAATTGGGACTTTCGTAAAAATTTCATTTAATTATCTAAATCTTTCCAAGAGCGTAATTCAATTAAAATTACTTTTTTTTGTATAATATTTGATATTTCTTCCATTCTATTTAGAATCAATTTATCCGTAGGATTTTCCTTCTCGTAAATAAAAATCAAATCTTTATCATCCCAATTACGATTTTTTATTTGGTTAATTATTCTTTCGCATTTTGTTTTAATACTTTGTATAGCTTTCTCCGACAATTCTGGATTAATAGTTTTGTAATCATTAACAAATAATGGACCACCCGTGATGATTAAATGTCTTGGATCAACGCCAATAGTTTTTAATTTTTTTTTAGAAGAATTAGCTGAAATTAAGGCAATATTGTTAGGGATTAATAGTTTCAAAATCTTAGTTTTTAAATACTTTGCCGATTCTTTTGTTCCTATTAGAGTATCTTTGTTTAAATATTCAGAAAATAATGGTTGAAGCTTATTTTGCAAAGATTTTAATAAAGAAAGGAATTTTTTCTTTAAAATTGGATCTAAATTATAACTTGGAACTAATTTTCTTATTAGAAGCTTTATTTCAATTAAGTCATCTATTGCAGTTAAAAATGCTTTAACATCTTCGATTTTAATTTTTTTTTCCACTTTAAGCTGCCTCATGTTGTCTTAAATAGTATAATAAAGAAATATATTTAAAGAGTTAATTGAATTAATATTTAATAATAAACAATTTAGGATAATAATTTTATAAAATTTTTTACTGAGAATGGGGAAAAAAGAAAAAAAGAAGAAGAAGTTGGGGATAAAAACATCGAGATATTATACTAAGGATTGCCATAATTGTGGTAATGAATATCCTAATTGGTTCACCCAGTGTCCCCTATGTGGCGTAGAATGGTTTAGCTCAGAATCCGTAGACGCTAAAGCGGTTGGAAAAGAAAAAGAGTTAGGGCAAAAAAAAATTAAAATTGTTGTAAAAATTACTGAAGAAGACTTCAACGATGATATTCATCATCTTCAATTAATATTCAGTGGAGATCAAGGCAAATCATGGTATCAAATGAAAATGGATGTAGAAATGGACTATTTTATAGCAGAAATGGCAGAAGTTCCAGATGGATCGGTTATAATTTATTACATTGAGGTTTATTTAGTGAATGGTGAGAAATTTATTGAAAATAACGATGGAAATTACTTTTATTATAAGGTAGGAGCTCTTTTAGAAGAGATTGAAGAGAAACCACCACAATTAGAAGCACAAATTATACAAGAGAATATAAAAGAGGCAGCTCCAGATCCTCATACAATTAACGAACCTAAATATGAAGGAGAAAACACTATATTTGGCAAACCACAAACGCAATTAGATCCTGACCTTAAAGTCTGTCCTCATTGTAACGCAAAAATAAAAAAGATGTGGGGTACATGTCCTTTCTGTAACGGAAAGGTATAATAGTCCTTATTATCCTTAAATTGTATTATAATCTTTTAATAAAATAGAACTAAATAATTAAAGATTTTTAAAATATTAGAAATAAAGATTTCTTTTACTTAGAGTTTACTTAAAGCTTGCCCCCACATTTATTGCAGAAAGCATAATCGGAGGAAAGCATTGCACCACACTGCTTACAGATGATAATTTCTTTCTTTTTCTTCTCTTGAGCTGGTGGCTGATAAGTAGGAAATCTCGATACATCTGAAGATACAGGCTCGGAAGCAAATACTGGACCCGTACTTGGTTCTATATCAGCAACATTAGGTATTATCTTAAGTGTGGAGGCTTCTTCTTTTTCAGCTTTTTCTGATTCTGCAAATGGTATAAAGGGACTACTTGGAACAGCATCAACTGCTTTTTGAGATAATGTCTGAAAAAAGGTGGATGCTCCCGAGGGTGGTTCTGTTGGTTTAGCTGTTGGGAATTGGATGGCTGGCTCAGTTATAACCTCTTCAATTTTTTCTTTCTTCTTTTTCTTTTCTTTGCTGACGAGTTGCATTTCTTCCCTCATTTTTGCTGCTTTTTCACTTTTTTCTTGAATTTTTTTTTCTTTTTCCAATTTGGCTTTTTCTCTTTCTAATTTTTCTCTCTCTTTTTCTTCTTGAGCCTTCTTCTCTTTTTCCAATTTTGCTTTTTTTTTATCTTCTTTTTTTCTCTGTTTTTCTAATTTTTTCATTTCCTTCTTGGATAAAATGGTCTCTGGCATATAGTCCACTAACGAATCTGAGGAAGATTCTGAAGATTGAAATTCTTCTGGGGTAGGTGCTGGCACAGGAAAACTTGTTGTAAATGGAACAGTTTTAGGTTTATAAGATGGACTTTCTTGAGATTCTGAGATATTAAAAATAGGTTGTGGTTCTTCTTCTTTAATTTCTTCAGCTAAGATTTGGTCTGGTCTTTTGAATTCAAATTCTACAGACGTTTCAGGAGGTTTTTCTATTTCTGACTCCGG
>JBHLQY010000003.1:47386-60013 GCA_048883105.1 Candidatus Thorarchaeota archaeon
GGAGCTGCAAATTCAATTTCGGGTTCTGGTTCTAATGATGGGACTGAAACCTTTACTGCTGGTTTTTCTTGAGGCATAGGAGTTGAAGCCAGAGGTCCAGCCGCAGCAAGAACATCACCAGGACTAAAAACAATTCCTTTAGAGATAAGTAGGTCTGGAACTCCTGAGCCTACCATTAAACAAGCAAGAATATAAAAACAATCACCTACACCCTCTCCTGTTTTCGCTGACGTCTCCATATAATATAGATTAAATTTTTCTGTAAAATCATTAATTACATCAAGAGATACAGCTCGAAGATCAACTAAATCACTTTTATTTCCAACTAAAAGTAATGGCACTTCACTTTTTACATTTGCCCTGACTTCTTCAATCCATTGAGGCAAATGCTCAAAACTTTCATCGGATGTGAGATCAAAGATTAATAAAGCGCCTAAAGCGCCTCTATAATACATAGGTCTTATTGAGCTGAATCTTTCTTGTCCTCCTGTATCCCATATTTGAAGCTTAACGAGTATTTGACCTTCCTCTTCCGTGTCAATTTTAATAGTTTTCACGTGGAAATCAACACCAATCGTCATCTTATAGTCCTCAGTAAAGAATCCTTTGCTAAATCGAAGCGTTAAGGCAGTTTTACCAACACCTCCATCTCCTACGACTATCGATTTAAAGAGGTAATCATATTCGTCAGCCATTACAAGTCAACCGTTAACTTATTATTTTGAAATTATAAATTATAAAATATCAACAAAATTCGTTTTCTTATAAGATCTATCTATTAATACAAATTTATATTTTTATTTATACCGTTAAATTTATAAGTTAAAAGTCGACTCTCATATAGCAATCTAAAAAAATTGTGTAAAAATAGATTTATAAAACAAACTATTATCGATTTAATTTAAAAGCTTATTTAATTTCATAGATTCTTCTTCAATATCAACTTTTTCAAACCATTCATTAATATCGTCTAACTCATTCTGAGGGAATTCATATGAATGTTTTAGTTGGGGATATATACCTTTTTCTACTTCATGTTTATAACTTTTCAAGGCATTGCGGATAGAATCTCCAATATTACCAAAATATTTTACGAATTTTGGTTTAAATTCAGTAAAAATTCCCAACATATCATGAATGACTAGAATTTGACCATCGCAATATGATCCTGCGCCTATACCGATTGTCGGTACGTCGACGGCTTTTGTAATTAGCTTTGCAATTTGCCATGGAATACTTTCCAAAACAATTGAAAAAACTCCGGCTTCTTGCAAATTTATAGCATCCATAATCAGTTTCTTGGCAGCATTCACGGTTTTTCCTTGGACTAAAAATCCTCCAAACCGATAAATTGCTTGGGGGGTAAGCCCGATGTGTCCCATTACTTCTATATCCGCATTAATAATGGCTTTTATAATTGGGCAAATCTCAGTACCTCCCTCAACTTTGACAGCTTCAGCACCCCCTTCTTGGATAAATCTGCCAGAATTTTTAACAGCTTCTACAATATCAACTTTATATGAAAGAAAGGGCATATCACCAACAACTAGCGCATTTGATACACCTCGAGCTACAGCTTTTGTATGGTGAATCATTTCGTCCATTGTAACAGACAATGTGTTTCTATATCCAAGCATTACCATAGAAAGGGAATCCCCGACGAGAATTAAGTCGATGCCACATTCATCAACTATTTTAGCAATAGAGTAATCATACGATGTTATTGTAACTATTTTTTCGCCTTTTTGCTTTTTTTCTATTATTTTTTTTGTTGTTATTTTTTGCAGAGACATATGAAAAATAACCTAATTATTTTGAAAAATTTTTTGATAGTTATAAATAAATTAAGTTCATTTATAAATGGAGCCAAGGAGGAGATTTGAACTCCTGTAAATCAACTCTGCAGGCTGACGCTTTCGGCACGAACTTTAATAATATCGCGCAACCGGGCTAAGCGACCTTGGCTATTCTTAATGATTTTATCGAAAGATAATTAAAATTTAAGTTAGAAAAGCGAACAATGAATTTTAATTTTTTGTAATAATTTAAAGGAATGCAGACTTTAATTCTAGGTTGAAATTTTCTATTTCTGCTTTCATTTTATCAATTCGTTTGAGAGGGACAGAAATTCCTAAGTAAAATACATTATTTCCATTTTCTAATTCTATAACGAATTTTTTTACATATTCCATATTATTATGGAGCAAAGACAATCTTTCATCTATGTCAACACGGTTGTCAGCTAATCTCTGAAAAAACTCTAAATTATCGCTGATTTTGCTACTTATTGACTCTTCAAAATCTCTGGTATCCATTGTATTCATAGATTCTGTATAATAATCAGAGATTATTATACCTGAATTTGTATATAAAATTGCGTAATTACAACCAAATTGTTTTACTATGTTTTCCATTCTAGCATTAAGGGTTTCTATATTCAACAATTTATTTAAAGAATAAGATATTGCTTTAGATAACGAGGAAATATCATAATACGAAGTTTCAAAAAATTTAAACTGCATATCTTTATTTTGAACCACGACTAGATTTTTTATCATTTCAATTCGATCTGAAAAGTCTTCTTTGTTCTTAAATTTTGGGTCGTATTTATTGAAACATATAATAATTTCGCTAGAATAATCCATCTCTCTATAAATTTTTAGAAGCTCGTGCAAATAATTTATAGATTCTTCTATTCTTAGCTCGTCTTGAATATCAATAAAATAATAAAGGTAGTTTGTATCTGTGAAATAAATTGGATTATTGATATATATCTTTCGATACTTCGCTTGGCCTCCCATGTCCCAAAAATTTATGGTCCAATTCATAAAATCAAAAGAACTGTAATCAATCTTTATAGTAGGCTTTAGATCTTTGATTTTCTCGTAAAAATTATATTTTTGCCTTAACGCAATTAAAAAACTAGTTTTACCTGCGTTATCTAAGCCAGCAATAACCAATTTAATTTCTTCTAATTTATTTAACATTTTTCAGTAAGATAAATAGAGTAATTTACTTCTTTTTATCAAATATTATTTCTTAATTGTATTAATAGTTTTAATTTATGTATTTAATTTTAATCTTTTTATCGTTTAATACAGTAAAAATGTTTTGATAGATTACTAAGTTCACGTATACTATTAGTTAGGAAATTTCATAATTCACTCTAATTTTCAATAAAATTTTTTAGTAATCGCTTCATATAATATTTCTAACAATTAAAAGAATATTTTTATAAATATGAAAGCAAGTGACATAGATTTTTATAATTTAGGTTTTGATTTTATTGAAACCAAAACGATGTTTGTTTCAGATTATAAAGAAGGTAAATGGGACGAAGGTAAATTATTACCTTTTGGACCCTTTGAGATTTCGCCAGGAGCTTGCGTATTAAATTATGGACAAGGCATTTTTGAAGGTATGAAAGCTTTAGAAGCGAAAACTAGCGAGATTGTATTGTTTAGGCCAGATGAGAATGGAAAGAGATTAAACAGCAGTGCCGATAGGATGTTGATGCCAAATTACGATGTTGATAAATTCGTTGAAGCTGTTAAACAAGTGGTTAAAGAAAACGAAAAATACATCCCACCTTACGATAGCGGTGGAGCATTATATATACGACCTATATTAATAGGAAATGGGGCAATTTTGGGAGTTGCACCTGCAGAAGAATATAAACTTATAATATACACGGTCCCCGTTGGACCTTATTTCCCTGAAGGTTTTAAAGCAATCAATTTAGAAATTTCAAAAAAATACACGAGAGCTGCCCCTGGCGGATCTGGATTTGCGAAGACTTGTTGCAATTATGCTCCAACAATGAAACCCGCAAAAGAAACGAAAGCAAAAGGTTATGCTCAAATAATTTATTTAGATGCGGCACGAATGGAGTACATTGATGAAGTAGGAACTGCTAATTTTTTCGCAGTTATCAATGGAAAACTTGCTACACCTCGAGTAGCTGGTACAATTTTGCCAGGAATTACACGGAGATCTGTTTTAGAAATAGCAGAAAAGAAAATGGGAATGGAAATTGAAGAGAGGGACATATCTTACAAAGAATTATTTGCAGACTCTTGTACTGAAGCATTTTGTACAGGGACTGCTGCTGTTATAACACCAATTGGATCTGTGGCTTTAGAAAATCAAAAAAGAATATGGAACAATGGAGAGCCTGGTGAAATAACCGTAAATTTATATGAATTATTAACTGGGATTCAACGTTTAGAAATCGAAGACGATTTTGGATGGGTTGTTAAAGTTCAGTAATTTTTTTTCTTTTTTTTAAATTGAAATAGAATAGTTCATAAATGACACACAAGGTAAAAATTCTATGATTAAATTTTCTCAATTTTTACTAGGAGGAAAAATAAACAACCGTACTCCAATAATGGTTATTAGTCTTTTTACAAAAATTTAAATAGTTATACTATTATTCAAAAGATAGAAAGTATTATTTTCAATGTTATAACCATTTAATATGGGGTTGGGTTTAAAAATAACAGAAGGAATGAAACCAATAATTAGTAAGAAGGATTTTGTAGAGTGGAGAGAAAAACTTGAGGAAATACGGCCTTCAAGCCGCCGAAATCGTTTGAGTGATAAAGAACTTCAAGTCATTAGTGAACTAGTTATAAAAAAGATTACGGATAATTTAATAAGACACGAGCCGTCTTCTGAAGTTTTAACTAATTATCTTATAAATTTAGAACCTAAGAAACAAGTGATTGAGCAAAAAGAATTTTCTACTGCTGTAAGAGTTGGAGGTTTGATTCTTTTAAGTTTTTGCGTTTGGTATTGGATGTGGTTCTTCTTTGTAGTTCAAGAGATTGAACCGCTTATTTATACAACATATATAACATTAATCCTTATCAGCTTAACTTGTATTAATAAATTTGAATCTGTTCTCCTTAATTCAATTACATGTATTTCTGTTTATGGATTTTTAACAGTGACGATATGGCTTGCGCTAGTGGTAAAAGATATCGGTACTCTTTTCGGAGGACCAATCTTACACGGTGCCATGGCCGGTTTTCAATTATATCTTGTACTTCATCGAAAAATAGCGTTGAGTAAGCGATATCTTTTTCTAGGTTTCTTGTTTTATTTGATATTTATGAATAGTGTTGATACAATTGCGCGCTTGATTATAGAGACCAAATCGGAAGCCCTTTTTACAGATCTAATGACATCTGTATTCTCATTTTATATATTATCTCTTACGTGTTTTGGAATCTATTTCTATAAAAAGAAATTTGGAATCCTCTTTCCTTAGAATTTAATTTTTGAACTTCTTTACTTTTTTAATTTTTCAGGATGAACATTCTTTTTATAACATTCACAACAATAAAAAGGAATGGAAATATGCAGATCTTCGTATTGCTTTAAATTATAAGGAGCTATCCATATTATTACAAATTCTTTTAAGGATAATTTTAGATACTCTTTAGCATTGTTAAATGAGTTAGAAAAAAAGAGTTTTTTTTGGCAATTTTCGTTGTAGCATTTATGGGGATACTCATTAGTTAATATCAGATTTAGGGCGTTAAACAATTCTATTTGCTCTTGTACTTTATCGTAATCTAATTTAAATATTAGCTCTTCTAGATCAATTTCGTAATTCAAATAGCTCTCTATGATCTCTTCGCAATACCAATCTCTATATCTCTCGTTTATTCCTGTATAATTAGGCATTTTCTAAAATACCCATTATAAAATTAAAACTTTTTGGTACCAAAATTAGAAATAATCCAATATTCTATATACAAATACAACATTTAAAATATTTGGATTACCATAACGATCCAATCCTAAAAATTAAGAATTTATATTATTTTCAAATTTGAATGTGTTTAAGTTATAAATTCTTCATTTGATAAATCCGATTGCTTTTAAGCCATCAACAAGCCACTCAATTACCATTTGTAATCCTAATATGTTCTCTTTAGTGTGTATTTTAGATTCTGGTGTAAATTTATCGTGGTATTTTGATGTTATATATTCAAGTGAGGGATTTTCTTTATACCACTTTATTATAGATTGCTTAGCATCACGATGAAAATTTTCCATAACATTTATAATTTTATGAAAATCGTCGTCTTTCCACACGCCAAAATGAGCAAGGGATATAGAATTTAATTTCTCCTTAATATTTCTTAATTTTTCAAAAGTTTTCATATATTCAGACTCGTTAAAATCAGGAGGAACGAATTCGGGTAAAATGGTATAATGATCGAATTTATCAATAACAGCATCTCCCACAAATATGTTTTTATTCTTCTCATCAAATATTGCTATGGAGTCTTGTGTATGACCAAAGAAATTTAAGATTGTTAATTTCAAACCGTTCAATTCAATAATATCACCCTCTTTTAGAGGTATAACATTTTCAATCGGATCAATATTATACCCAAAATATTTGTTCATTTTTTCTGGATACTTTAAATTGTCTATAGCTCTTTCTGAAGCTAACACCTCAATTTTAATATCCTTCATTAACTTTTTCAATTTTCCAACACCTTGTACATGATCAAAATGCGAATGAGTTAACAATATTTTATGGATTGGATAAAGCCCTTGTTCCTTAATTTTTTTTACAACTTTTCTGGCCGCTAAGGCTTCTCCTGCATCAATCATTATCCTCATTCCTTCGTTTTCAACTACATAAAGAGCAAGATTACCCTTCATTCTATATAATTCTCCATCAATGAGATAAGAATTATCGTTAAATTTACCTTCAGAATTTATAAACACCATTTATTATGTCTCATTTTTTTACTATTTTATTTCTCTACTAATTTTAATATCTTTTTCGCTTATTGGCCTTGAAAATTTGGTTTTCTCTTTTCTAAAAATGCTTTTATACCCTCTTGAAAATCCCCCGTTTCTGCATTTTTTCTTATATTCTCAGTTTCTTCCTCCAATTGTTCTTCTAAAGCGTTGGAAAAAGATTTTAACAATAATCTTCTCGAACTTTCGAATGCCAATGGCGGTCCAAAGCTAATCTTCATCGCTATTTTTTTTATTTCTTGCAAAAATGAAAAGTCAGAGCTAATTATTCTCGAAACTAAATTAAATTTGAGTGCCTCCTCAGCGTTAAGAATTCTATTTAATAAAATCATTTCGTTTGCTAAACTTAAACCAACTATTTTAGGTAAATGATATGTTGTTGATGAGTTTGGAGATAATCCAACGCTTGTAAAAGCAGAACCAAAAATAGCGCTTTCAGAACATATTCTTAAATCACACGCGCACACAAAGCCCAAACCAGCTCCAAAACAAACACCATTCACAGCAGCAATGGAAGGAATTTTAGAATTTTTTATAAGTTTTATGCTTTCGTGTAATCTATTAACCAATTTAAACATAAATTCACTAGGATTTTCAGCTTTTTTAAATTCAACTATATCACCACCACAACAAAAGGCTCTCCCTTTACCGGTTATTATCAAACATCGGATCCTATCATAATTATAAAGTTCTTTTAAAGCTTGACTAAATTCCTCAGCTAATTTATAACTTAATGCGTTTAATTGATTAGGACGATTTAAGTATAAAATCGCATAACCATCGGATTCTTCTACTTCTAATTCTATTGTCTTAAATTGATCCATTTAAAGTCAAATTATTTGGTATTATATCAATCTTAAAAATTATAAATATAAAGAATTTTAAAATTTAATTAATAATATTGCGACTTCTTGTCTCTATTTATTTAAATTTCAGATTAGCTAAGGCTATAAGTAAAATCCTGATAATCTTTTTTTTAAACCCTATAGTTTATTAATACCTATTTTTTAAAGTATTACCATATTCATGCATCATTTTAAAGGCTTTAATAGCATGTTTTATCCGAGATAAAACTGGAATCTTAAATTTGTAAGCAATTTTTAAAACATAATCAAAAACCCAATGTGAACCAAAACATACGCAGATGCATGGTTTATTTGTCTTTTTTGATAATTTCATCATTAATCGAAAGTAAGATTCTACTAGAACGCTCAATTGTTTAAATTGTTCTAAGGGGCCTCTGGGGATACAAAATATATATAATAAACTGTGAACATTATCATCTTTCATAATCACCTTAAATGAAGGAACTAAACTTGTCCCTTGAGATGGGCCCAAATCTATAGTTCCGTTTATTGAAACCCAATTAGGAATTACAGCTTTTATCTTTTGAATAGTCTCTTCACTTAATTTTGCTAGATATAAACCTTGCCTCTCTAATTCGTCGCAAGCTAAAATACCTAAGCTTCCTGAGCCAGTAATAACAGCAACATTTTTACCTTTAGGTAATGGTTGAGTAGAAAAAACTTGAGCTATTTTAAACATCTCGTAAAAATTATTTACTCTAAATATTCCCCGACATTGTCTAATCATTGCCTCGTAAATCTTGTCATCCCCAGCAATCGAAGCGGTATGGCTTTTAACTGCATTTGAGCCGCTTTCACTTCGTCCATTTTTGAGTATTAATACTGGTTTTGTCATTTGTTTGAGAATTTGGTTAAATTCTTTCCCTCTTTTCGTACCTTCCAAATAAAGTGTAATTACATCAGTATCTGGGTCATTATTCAAATAATCTAACATATCAACCTCATCTACATCAATTTTATTTCCTAGCGTTATTGCTTTAGAAAATCCAATTCCTTGTGCTGCTGCCCAATCAATAAAGACATTGCCTAGAACTCCCGATTGAGCAATAACAGAAACTTGCCCTTTCAATGCGTTATTAAAGTCTACTTCAGCACTCGTAAATTTGTTATTAAAATTAGTTAGTCCAACGCAATTTGGCCCAATTATACGAATATTCATTTCTTTAGCGATTTTTAGAATTTCATTTTGAATCTTTATATATTTTTCTTCTCCTGTCTCGGCAAAGCCTGCTGATTCAATTATAATTCCATTTACTCCTTTTTCAGCGCAATCTTTTACAGCTTGCAACACTTGGTTATTAGCCACCATGATTATCGCCAATTCTATCTTTTCAGGAATATCTTTAATATTTTGGTATGCTTTATGTCCTAATATTTCCGCTTTATATAAATGTACAGGAAAAGTCTTAAATTTTGACTTTAAAAGATAATTTGTTGTAGTATATCCAAATCTCTCCGTGTCTGAAGCTCCAATAATAGCTATTGACTTAGGTTCAAAAAAAAAATCTATTTTTGCCATTGGTATCATTATCCTTAAAAAAAATTTATAATAAAAAAATATCATACATTAACCTTAAAGATTAGTTTAATTACATAAAGATCTCAATGAGATTTCTAGTATTGGTTAATAAAAAATTTAACATGAATTTTATTTTAACACAAGCATTTATTTTGATGAATTTTTATACATAATATAATAATGGTAGATTTAAACGAGTACTTTGGAGCTAAGACAATCATAAGTGCAAAATCAGCAAAACAAGAAATTAAATTCTTAAAGAAGAAAGCTAATTTAAAAATAAAAAATAAAGAAATACAAGAAGCTATTGGTATTTATAAAAATGCGATTGTAATAGCAACGAATTGGGATCTCACAGGCGAGATCATAGAAGTGGAGGATTTAATCAGATTATCTCAGATTGAGGGGCTGAAAGATTTAAAAATACTTTTTGAAAATGAAGCAAACTTAGCAAAAAATAAATATGATTACCAAACAGCAGCCGAAAAATATAATCAGGCTTCTAAAGTCGCTACTGAAATCTTTAAATTAGGAGTTACAGAGATGACAAAAGAAGTCAAAAGATTAATGATGAAATCAAAAGAATTAGAAAAATTAATTTAGGAATAACATATTATAATTATAACAATAACTAAATGAAATTTGGATTGAATATAATAATAAGATAAGAAAGATTTAATCCTTTAATTAGAAATTCTTAAAAAGGTGAAGTTTTTATGGGAAAAATTAAAGATAAACTAAAGAAAAGTGTAGATAAAGTAAAGAAAGGTGTAAAAAAAGTAGGTAAAAAGGGCGCAAAAAAAGGAGCTAAAAAGGCTACCGAAGAAACTGCAACAGAAGCATAAGGCTTAACAATATTAATAATTTTAAATTAACTTATTTTTTTTTATCTAATTATCTAGTATTTTTATATATAGATTTTAACTTAGATTAGATATGTTTTGTGAAAGTATATTAATCAATAAATAAATTAATATAGATTGGTTTAAAATTCACAAGAAAAGTATAAGGAAGACATGCAGGATTATAGAAACAAAAGCAAGAATAAGATATATTGAGGATGATTTAAAATTTCTAAGAAATGTGATTTTAATTTTCTTGATATTCCTGATTTGGTAAATGAAAGTCCGTGGATTAGACCTAATCGGCCATGGTTAAAGAATCGGCCTGAAGGAATACCAAGGACTTTAAATTATCCAATTATTGGGGGCTTTCATTGCTTATTAAAAAAATCCGCGAAAAATTTTCCGAACAATGTTTTAATGTTCTTCCCAGACAGAAATGAGAAATATACTTTTTATGAAACTGATTATTACGCAAATGTTCTTAGTAATGCTTTTATGAAAGAATTCGGAATCAAGAAAGGGGATGGTATCGCAGTTATGACACCTAATTGTCCTGAATATGTTTTCACAGTCTATGCTTCAAGTCAAACTGGTGCGATTTTAATTCCAATTAATTTTTTATATAAAAATAATGAGATAAAACATGTCATCGACAAGTCGGATATAGTCAAGGTTTTCATTGTTGATGAACATTTTTTTCGCATTGCAAAAAGAGCGTCAAAAGAAGCCAGAGTTGAAAATATTATAAAAATATCTTCTAATAATCCTGACGAATTGACGATCCAGAAATTATTAGCAGAATATTCACCTTTACCATCAAAAGTAGATATAGATATACAGGAGGATTTAGCAGCACTCTTATTTACAGGTGGAACAACCGGTTTACCAAAAGGAGTAATGTTGACTCATTCGAATCTAATAGCAAATGCGCTTCAATTTATTAATACTGGAGCCGCGGGTAGCTGGCAAGGATCTGTAGAAGAATCAATTAAAAATTATGGTACTGGCAGAACTCTAACTTGTAATCCACTTTGCCATGGAATGGGATTCTATATCTTGAATGTGTGTGTATTATCGGCCACAACACTTATTATTTATTCCAGGTTTGATCCCGGTGAAATTTTGAAAATGATTGAAAAATATAAATTAACAACATTCTCTGGGGTTCCTACTATGTATAATTTTTTAGTTAACCATCCGGATTTTAAAACTCGAGACTTATCTTCCATTGAATTATGTGGTTCAGGAGCAGCTCCATTACCTTCTAAAATTGCGAAAATATGGAAAGAACAGACAGGTTTAAAGGTTATAAATGCATATGGATTAACAGAAGTTACATGTATGTGCACTATGGCAGCTAGCTGGGAAGATATCAATCCTGAATCGATAAGTTTTCCTGTAATCGATACTGATGCTAAAATTATTAGCCCGCCTGATTATATTACAGAATTGCCCCCTGGAAAACGTGGAGAATTGCTAATTCGAGGTCCACAGGTGATGAAAGGATATTGGAGAGAACCTGAAGCCACAAAAGATACATTAGTAGCGGACGAAAATGAAAATTTATGGGTTCGTACTGGTGATATAGCTATTATGGATGAAAACGGTTTTTTTTTCATCGTCGGCAGATCAAAAGAAATAATAAAATATAAGGGTTATAGAATTCTCCCTGCTGAAGTTGAGAACTCTCTATTTGCTAATCCTGCAATATTAGAATGTGCTGTGATCGGAGTGCCAGATCCCAATGAAGTAGTAGGTGAAATTGTAAAAGCCTTTATTAAGTTGAAACCTGAGTTTGATAGAAAAATTTCTGAACAAGACATTATTAACTGGGCAAAGGAAAACATAGCTGCATACAAATATCCTAGAATAGTTGAATTTGTAGGTTTAATCCCTAAAACTCCCGTTGGAAAGGTCGATAGAAAAGCTTTAAGATTAAAGGAACTTAAGAAAAGAAAAAGAACTCAATCTCTAAAAAAAATTTAATCATAAAAATTCAGATAATTGAAACTAATTCTTAACTCAATAAAAAGAAAATAATTTTCAGGAACACACCCCTACACTCCCATCAAACACTTCTACTTACCAAACACATATCTCACACCTTATAATAAATTCTCAAGCTCTAAGCCTGAACCACGAGTCCTCTTTCAACACCAAACACTCGTGCTATTGAGAACGGCAGGCTAAATAGGTCGCCCGAAAGCTCCCTACGTACACCCCCGTCTCACCAACCCCATCTTTTATGGGTGCACTCGTCCCTTCCCAATCGTTGCTGTTGCCAGCCCCGATTCAGATTAACCAAATTACCAACCATTCTGATTATGGCTATATTTGAATTAATTTCTGGTATGCACAGGATTTAAAACCTTACTAACCCAACCAATCAAAATAACTTAGCAAACCAATTAATCCTAATGAGAAAGGATTGGAAGACTATTTTCGGGTCCGGCTTCGCGCTTAGATGCTTTCAGCGCTTATCCGTTGGCGCGTGGCTGCCCGGCAATGCCTTGTCAGACAACCGGTACACTAGAGGCGCCGGCAAAATGTTCCTCTCGTACTGATTTTCCCTTACCCTCAGTCCTCCAACAAGCCCAACAGATAGAAT
>JBHLQY010000004.1:0-11673 GCA_048883105.1 Candidatus Thorarchaeota archaeon
TTAATTTTATTTTTATTTATGTGTTTTGCTTCAATTAATTATATACAGTGGATTACTTTACTCTAAAATTTTAAAATTTCGATTTCATAGCGTTTCTCTAATTCCTTTACAATTTGATTAATATGTTCTTGATTTCTAGTTTCTATTTCAAGAATAACCTCTGCTTTTTTGTAAGATACCTCTAATCGCTCTCTATCGTGAATAATTGAAACTATGTTTCCTCTCTCTTCAGCTATAATATTTAATAATTTTAACAATGCTCCTGGAACATCTGGTATTATTGTTTTTAATTTCACTAAACGCCCTTCATTGATCAATCCTTTTATAATTATACGGTTTAATAAATTGGGAGTCAAATTGCCCCCAGATATTAGAACAACGATTTTCTTATTTTCAATATTAACTTTTTTATTTAAAACTGCTGCTAATGCTGTAGCCCCTGCTCCCTCCACGAATATTTTAGCCCGTTCTAATAATAATAATATGGCATTCGCTACTTCTTCGTCAGATACAAGTACAATCTCATCCACATATTTCTTAACCATCTCATAAGTTATATCTCCTGGTCTTTCAACAGCTATACCTTCGCAGATTGTTTCCTGAGATTCCAAAATTGTCAACTCATTTGTTCTCAAAGATTCATACATTGACCGAGCATTATCAGATTGAACACCTATAATTTTAACCTTCTTATTTTTTGCCTTACAATACGAACTAATCCCACTTATTAGGCCACCACCTCCAATAGGGCAAAAAATATATTCCACATCAGGGAGCTGTTCTAATATTTCAAGTCCAAGAGTAGCTTGCCCTTTAATTACATCCAGATCATTAAAAGCGTGAATAAAAGGGAGATTTTCCTTTTCTTTTATTTCTATAGCTTTATTAAAAGCATCATCATAAGTTCTACCATATTCAATTACATTTCCAAAATAATTTTTTATAGCCTCGATTTTTACGATGGGGGTTCCTTCTGGAACCACTATTGTAGCAGTAGTATTGAATAATTTTGCGGCTAAAGCCACTGCTTGACCGTGATTACCAGCTGAGGCCGTAATAACTCCTGCTCTTTTTTCTTTTTCAGATAATTTTAAGATTTTGTTATAGGCTCCTCTAATTTTAAATGCTCCTGTTCGTTGAAAATTTTCCAATTTTAAATAGACCTCATTATTAGACATTACTGAAAAAGTATGATTCAATTCTAAAGGGGTATAATGAATTAAATCCGAAAATGATTCCTTGATTTTTTCTATCTCTTTTATATATTCTTGATTTGAGCTTGACATAATTATACTTAAAATAAAAATACCATATAAAAAGAATTTAAATTAAAAATTAAATGGTTTCGCTAAAATTGCTTTTACTCTTAGATTTTTAAATTCACTAGTAGGCGCAGGTTTTATTAAGCAGACCGTATCAGCACCCCTTCCTGTACCTCCAACGCAAATGATATTTCGATCAAGGTCAGGAATTAAGCCCGCATCGCAGACGGTACTCGCGATTTCGATACATACTTTTATCCCTTGACTAAAATGAAACCCTAACATCTTTGCTAGTAAATCTACAAAGATCCACGCTTCTTTTTTAAGTCTTATTCCTCTTTCAATACCGCTCATTGAATGAGTACCACAGTGGAATTTGAGGCCTTTCTTTTTTAACGCAGCCATTTTATCTTCAGGAAATTCTTGCCTTATCTTGCTATCAACAAAATAATACGAGTGTGTTATAATAACTACGTTATAATCTTCTGGATTAAATACTTCAGCAGCTTTTTCAGCAACAGTCCCAGTTGTGCTAGCAAGAACAATATCTTTAATATCTAGTTGATTCGCGTATTTTTTAGCAATTTCTAAAGCTTCATCAGTATTTTCTGGCCCTGTTTTTTCAAAATATGTTGTTTCTATTTTTAAATCTGCCATAATTTATCAATCACCCTAATTTACTATTTTCATTATTTTTGATGTAAAGCTAAATGCTATTATAATTGAACATAGAAAAATACTTAAAAGTTTATATAAAATAGATATTAGTCTAAAATGCATTAAACTAGGCATTTTTAGTATGTCATAATATTAAATAATGGGCTACATATTTTTTTATTAATTTAAGATTATTAAATGAATTTAATATTTTCAATGATAGATTTATAATTTTTTTAAAGGCGATTTTAAACGGTTAATTTAACTATAAAGGATCTTTTCCACGAACCTGTCAGATTAGTTTTAGTCGTAATGGGCCTTACAGTTTCACTACTTATGGTTCTTGTCGGTATTGGAATGATCACAGGATCCTTAGATGAATCAAAGCGAATTGTTGAGAAATCTGAGTACGATGCTTTTATCATACAATATAATCGGGATAACATAATGGAAGGTGGTCGTGTCCCAGATTATGTATATGATAAAGTAGTTTCCCTTCGAGGCGTAAAAGATATCGATAAAATAATAGATGATTGGATCAGCGTGAGATTTGGTGATGAGGATACTAGTGTAGCAATGATAGGATACGATATTGAAACTGATTACCTTGAACCATGGGATATTATAGAGGGTGATAAAGATGATTTGAAAAATAATAATGTTGTATTAGTTGATCAATTAATTAAAAAATACTTTCCTGATGTTAATATTGATGATAAATTAAAAGCGAGTGAACCTGAAGTAAGTTTAAAGATAACGGGAATGACTCAAAATAATCAACGATTTGGAAACGCAATGATGTGGGTAAATTTCGAAACTGCTAAAGGACTTTTACATATAGATAATGAAAGTACTTATCTTTGTGTAAAATTTAAAAGTGGGTACTCTGTAGATGATTTAAAAGATGACTTGGAAATTTTTGATGATGTAATTAAAGTTATCTCATCAGAAGAAATGGAAAAATTAATTGAAGATTATTTATTAATTGAATACGGGATCGCCCAAAGTGTAGGAATTTTAGCTGTCATGGGATTTATTGTTGCTATGATTGTAATTTCTATAACTTTATATCAATCTGTAATAGATAAACTCCGTGAGCTTGTTTCTTTAAAAGCTTTAGGTGCCAAAAAGAGTTTTATTAACAAGATTTTAATTGGGCAGACATTCTTAATTGTGACTGTCAGCTTTGTATTGGCTACTCTTTTAGCATTGTTATTAGCGCCATATTTATCTGCCCAATCAGCATTAGCAGTGAATGTCAACTGGCTTTGGGCACTCTCTGTCTATGTAATAACATTGATTCTAGGGACATTATGCTCCTTAATTCCAATAAGAAAAGTACATAAAACAGATCCTGCAATTATATTTAGAGCGTGATTAGGCTATGGTAAATGTAGGCTATAAAGAACTAATTCATAAGAAAGGAAAGTTCATATTGATTATTTTAGGGCTTTCGCTTAGCATTTTTCTCGTTCAATATAGTGCAGGAATGTTTAATGGTGTTTTATCACAATCTACTGAAATTATTGATAAGTTTGAATTCGATGCTTGGATCAGGGATGAAGATAGTGATCAATTCTTTGAAGGAAGCTTTTTAGATGATTCAGTTTATCAAAAACTTCAAAATTTTAGTAAAGTTCAAAATGCTGAGAGATTGATTTTTCGAGGTGCAGAAGTAGAAGATGAGAAACGTACAACATTTACATATATATTTGGATGTGATTTTAATAATCCAAATCATGAAATTGGTCCTTGGGATGTTGTAAAAGGGAGTGAAGCGGATTTATATGAAGGGCTAACAATAATCGTTGATGAATCAATTGAAGAATATTTCAGTTTAAAAGTTGGTGATTATTTAGAAGTTGAGGGATTGATGATGCGAGTTGTTGGTTTTTGTGAAAATTCGAGATTTATGTTCAATGGGTATATTTGGGCATCTTTAGAAACTGTAAAGGCGATAACTCCATGGTTAGGAAACTGGAGTGCAACTATTGCTGTAAATTTTGAAGATGGATATACAATAGAGGAATTTAAAGAAGATGTTGCTGATGACATTGATGAAGATTTGAATGTTCTCACTTATGAAGAACTCAGAGAGAATTCGCATTCATTCATAGTCAACGAGGGAGGCTTAGGTGGGGCAATATATATTTTGGTAGGTATGGGATTTTTTGTCGCATTAATAATTCTGACGGTGACAATGTATCAATCCATTCAGGAGAAAATTCCGGTATTTGGAACACTTAAAGCAATCGGGGCAGGCAAGGGATTCTTAAATAAGATGTTATTTGGGCAAGTTTTTGTCTATATTACACTAAGTTTTATATTTGGCTCGATATTAGCAGTGCTTTTCAGCTTTATGGGAGGTGCAATGCCGATATTAGTCGATTTTCAGGCATCAGTTATATTATATTTAGTATTTTTAAGTATGGGCCTTGGTGCCTCTTCTATTATAATATTTAAAGTTCATAAGATAGATCCCGCGATTGTATTTAAAACAATATAGAATTAGATTAATGAATAGAAAAGAAAAGGAATTTAAAAAAAAATGAAAAATAACGAAATAATAAGGCTTGAAAATGTGTCTAAACATTATGGAAGTGAAGAAACCTTAGTTAAAGCGTTAAATGATGCCGATCTTGTGATGCAAGAAGGGGAGGTTGCGCTTTTAATGGGACCGAGTGGAGCTGGAAAAACCACTCTTTTATCTGTAATGGGTTTTCTTCTTCGTCCAACATACGGTAAAATTCTTTTTGGAAATAAAGTTTACGATCGGAAAACACGACAAAAAATGTTGACGGAAACGCGTAGGCGATCAATAGGATTCATATTTCAAGCATTTAATTTAGTTCAATCGCTTAATGTTTTGGAAAATGTTGAAATTATGTATAAAATTGGAAAACTCGAAAAGAAAGGGTATAAAAATAAATGTAAATCAATATTAGATATGTTGCAGATGGGACATCGTCTAAAGCATGACCCTAAAGATTTAAGTGGTGGAGAAAGACAGCGTGTTGCGATTGCGCGAGCATTAATAAACGAGCCCCAGTTAATCTTTGCTGATGAACCAACTGGTAATTTAGATTCCGAAAATGGTAGGATTATCGGCGAATATTTCCGAAAAATTGCTGATGAAAGAGGAACTACCATCTTAATTGCTACTCATGACGATAGACTTAGATTTTGTGCTGATAGAATCATTAAAATGGAAGATGGGGAAATATTGAAGTAATAATACTCGAGGTTTAAAAATTTGGAAAAAAATGTGGATATATTTCGGAAAGAATTTGAAGAAAAAAGAGAAGAAGAAATCGAAGAGGAACATAGGAATTGGTTGGTGAAGATTTTAACCAATAGACCATTTTTCGTTTTACACTTGTTCGCTTATTGCAGTGTTAACGGATTCTTAATTATGATATGGTTAATAAGCCTTCGTTTTACAGGATTAACTTACTTCTGGCCATTTAATACGTTATTTGGTTGGGGATTCGGGATGGGCTTTCATGCATTGTCATATATTATGTATAATGATAAATCAGAATATCTCACTTATATTAGGCAACAATCTCCTTACATAATGGCATTCATCTATCATGCTTTCTTCTATATCTCAGTTAATCTATTTTTGTTCTTATTGAACCTCATTGATTTGACCTTTCTATGGTTTACGTGGTCTCTAGGAATGTGGGGAATTGCTTTCGGATACCATGCTGTTGGTTTTTTTACTTGGAACGAAATTTTTTATTCTCAATGGAAAAAACTACGCTCAAAGTTTCAGGAATATTCGAAACATAAATTAAAACATAAAATAATACTAAAGATTGGCAATTTCTGGCTGATTTTAATTCATGTAACGTATTTTATTGTTGCATATATCATAGTAAATGTATACGTATTTGTAGGAACCGGTTTAGGACAAGTAGAACAATTACTCGTTTTAGAAATTTTTGTTAGATGGGGAATATTTTTAGTGTTACACATCTTTGGATATATTCTATTTTACCACATAGAAATTATAAAAGCAGTAGTTAAAGGATTAATTCTACATTTTTTATTTTATGTTATTGTTATTGGACTATTTATCTATGAGAACATAGCATATGAAGTTTCTCAGGAATGGTTAATTTCAATATATATCATGGCATTGTGGGCTATTGGTATTGTCATTCACCTAATTATAACCATAAGATGGGATAAATTAATAGAAAAAGAACAAATAAGAGTAAGAAAAAAATATGATGCGGCAAAAACTGAGAGAATAGAAAGAATTTGGAGCGAATTTTTGGGTAGAAAAATCGAAGAAGAAGAACCTTCTCAAGAAGAAGTTAAACAAGAGTTAACTCTTATACTTGAAGACGATGTACGTTCGATTGCAAAAGGGCGAATTTTCTGGAAATGGTCATTCATAACTCATTTAATTATATATATAACTGGTTTGATTATTATTGGCTTAAATTTTGCGGCTTTAGGCATCAATCTCATATTATTAATTCATCCTATATTTGGATGGTTGATCGGAATAGCTGCTCACGGAGCCCTTTACTATATCGTCCAAAAACCAATTAAAGGATTTCTATCTTACACAGGTTTTCTTCATTTGACAGTTTACATTGTCACAAGTATATATTTAGCGATTCTCAATGTGTTATTCACACCTGGAGCCCTATGGAGTCTAGTTGCGATTTTAGGATGGGGTATCGGGATGGGAATCCATCTTATATTGATGTATATAACAATGGAAAGCAAAGAAATTGAGAAGAAAGAAGTCCCTTCTGTATCAAAAGGAGTATTATTCTGGAAATGGACTTTTATAATTCATCTATTTATCTATATCACCTGTTTAGTTATTATTGGCATAAACCTTGTAGCTGGAGGTGAAAATCTTTTATTATTGATTTTCCCTGCGATCGGGTGGCTTATTGGAGTGTCTGCTCACTGGGCTATTTTTTTTATCATCAAGAAGCCAATTAAAGGTTTTTTTTCCTATACTGCTTTCCTTCATTTAACAGTTTACATCGCCACGAGTGTGTACTTAGTTCTTCTTAATGTATTGTTCTCTCCCGAATTCCCTTGGAGTCCAATCGCTATTGGAGGGTGGGGGATAGGAATAGGACTCCATTTATTATTAGCGTATTTGACTAAAAAATAATAACTATTAATAAATAACATTTTAGAATAAAAACTACTTAAATAAAAATAAAATAATTATATCTCAACTAGAATTTTAACAAACTTTCTCTCACCAGGTTCGAGAAATTTCTCAAAAGCTTTTTGTATATCTTTTAAGTTTACAATTTCAGAAATAAATTCATTAGCATCTACCTTACCTTTACCAAATAAATCAATTGCATCCAAAATATCTTGTTTATCGTGGCCTAAGCACCCTTTTAAATTAATTTCTTTAGAATTTATCATAAACATAGGAAATAAAATACTTCCTTTCTGAATACCCTCCAATAATATTGTCCCCCCTCTTTTAATGATTTCTACTGCCATTATTAAGGTCTTTTCAATTCCAACACAATCAAAAATAAAAGTTGGTTCTCCATTTGCTTTAATGAATTTTTTAATTTTCACCTTGCTCGGGGAAAAAGCATCAGTTGCGCCAAATATTTTTGCTTTTTCTCTTAAAAATTCATGGGGCTCAACTATAACAGCATAATTAGGATTTTTTTCGATTAAAAGTGTTTTAAGAAATGTCAATCCAATATTTCCTCCTCCCATTATTATAATCTTTTGATTTTCTTCTATTTTCGACAATTTTATAGCCCTTGTTGCGTTCGCAAAAGACTCAATCATAGCAGCATCCCTAATTGAAACATTTTTAGGAATGTGAAATAATAATTCTTTTGGCACTTTAACATATTCAGCGAATCCACCATTTTGAAAGATTCCCAACCCTCTTAATTGACCTCCACTTACATCTGTTGAAACATTTATACATGCAACTCTATCTCCTATTTTTGCTTTGGAAATATTTTCGCCAATTTCTACAACTTCTCCTGCGAGTTCATGCCCCATTATTAAAGGAACTTGATACATTTTATATTTAAAGTTAGTAATATCGCTCCCACAAATGCCACAATAATGGCATTTCACTAAGATCTCATCAGGACCAATTTCTGGTTTAGGATAATCCTCTCTATAAACAATTTTTTTTATATCTTGAAAAACAGCTGCCTTAATAGTTTAAACACCTCTAAATATCTTAAATGAAATATAAAATTAAATAATATTATGTTTTAATTCAATAATTTATTGCTTATTATAATGTTTAACAATTTGATCGATTTAGAAATAGAATTCCCCCCGTATTATATTTCTCAATATAAATTTCAATGAAAAGTTTTTATGATCTAATAATTTTTCTCAATTAATTAATCATTAACTAATATATACAATTCAAAAAAAAATAGAAAAGATGAATTATGGTAATTAGTACTGAAATTACTAAAATGTTTGGGATTAAACATCCTATTATTGCTGCACCGATGGGCCCTTTTTATACAAAGGAATTAGCAGTAGCAGTATCTGAAGCAGGTGGTATCGGTGTCTTAAGTCATACAAACATGTATGGCAGGAGTAGTATTGACCAAATGAAAGAAGATATGGAATATGTAATTGAACATACTGATAAGCCTTTTGGTTTTAACATCCGAACAGGAAGATTGCAAATGGATGCCAAAATACTTTGTAATAAAATCCCAAGATTTATACTGAACAATCCAAAGCTTAGAGAACAATGCTTATATGCATTGACAAGTGCTGGATCGTCGAAAGTAATTAAAACCAGAGCGTGGGCAGCGTTGAAAGAAAGTGGTTCAAATATAAAGCATTTTCACGTAGCGCCAGCATTATGGCTTGCCGATAAATGTGTTGCCTCTAATGTTGATGGAATGGTAATAACGGGAGGGGAAGGAGGAGGACATCAATCATACGAGAAAATAAGCACATTAGTTTTACTACAACAAATTAAGCAAAAGTATCCGGATGTGCCTATTGTTGCGTGTGGAGGATTTGCCACAGGAGAGGGTTTAGCTGCCGCTCTAACCATGGGTGCAGGGGCAATTGCCATGGGTTCGAGATTTATAGCTTCAAAAGAGAGTGAATTTCACGAAAAATACAAAGAGATAGTACCACCAGCAAGAGCATTAGATACAGTACTCGTAACGGGTTTCTTTGGGCCTATTAGACTCTGGAAGAATAACTATTCCTTGCATCACGGTCTTGTGGCTAGTAAGGAGGAGAAAATAGCTGAGGAAAAAAGCTTAACTCTGGAACAGTTAGTGGAGGAAGGCAAATATTATGAAATAATATACGATGGAAACATTACCGATGGTGCTGTTCTTTTAGGTCAGAGTATCGGAATTATTAATAGTATCGAAAGTGTTTCGGATATTATTGAATCTATTATTAGCGGAGCTGAGAAATGCATAAAAAAAGCCGCATCTTTGATAAATTCTAGTTAAATATAACACCCATATTTTTTTTTATTTTTTACAATTTTTTTATCTTATAATAATAGTTTAATATTAAATAAATTAACAAAATAACATATATTTTTAAAGAAATGTCAGAAGCAAGATACAAAAAGGCAGCAGGTATAATTAATAAAGCTGGAGGAACTCCACTCCCTATAAATGATACTTTAATTGCTATTTTAAAGCATATCATAAATGAAGACGATCTCGAATTTATTTCTGCGTTTAGAAAAAAAATTTCCCAAACTATGGAACAATTAAAAGAAAGTAGTAAATTGCCCGAAGAGGAAATTTTAAAGAAAGTTGATGCCTTAGCAAAGAAAGGCGTAATGTTTAATCAACCAAATCGTCAAGGAGTAATGGTATATCGAATATTGCCTCTTATAAATGTTGGTGTCTTTGAATATACTTATATGAAAAAATTAGAATATTCGGATGAGAATAAGGAGTTATCAAAGCTCTTTGCAAAATTACTTGATGGATTATACGATCTCGTTCAAAACAACTATGATATGTTAATTTCTATGATGCAAAAACAAAAACCAATTGATCGAACAGTCCCAATATTAAAGAATAAAGAGACCGGGAAGAATATTGAAATCATCATTGATGAAAGTATTGAAGTTCCTGACCAACAAGTTTTACAAACACAAAAAGTTGAAGAGCTCATAAATAAATTTGATGCTATCGCAGTTGCTCATTGTTTTTGCCGGCATCATAAGGATTTATTAGGAGATCCATGTAAACAAACTGATCTTAGAGAAAATTGTTTTACATTCGGAAAATCAGCCCATCATGTGTCAGAAAATGGTTTTGGAAGGTTAATTTCAAAAGAAGAAGCGATAAAAATCTTAAAAGAGTCAGAAGAAGCAGGATTGATACATAAAGCGTACCATCCAGGATTTGATATTACTAGAGATGAGACAAGCATATGCAACTGCTGTAAATGTTGTTGTGGCCAGTCAGGACAAAGATTTCCAACTATTAATGCGACTAACTACATATCACAAATCAATCCAGATCTATGCGTGGGATGCGGTACATGTGTTGAAAAATGTCATTTCAATGCAATTCAATTAAATGAAGATAACAAAGCTGAAAGAGTAGGAGAATATTGTGTAGGATGCGGATTGTGTGCTCATTTCTGCCCTGAAAATGCTATATCCATGATTGAAGGTCAGAGGATTGTAAGAATTCCTCCTCCTCGCCGAAATTAGAACTTTATTTCTTTTTCTTTTAATTTTTTCTATTAGAAAGTTAAATAGAAAATAGAAAAATAAAAATTAAGGATATTTTTACTAAAACTATATAATTCATAATTAAAAAAATTAAAAAAGTAATCATTAAAATGAGTTGTGCTTTAAGTGAAACCGAATATCCTCACTGATGAAAAAGTAATTATAACTGTTGCAATTACAGGCGGCGCGCATGGGAAATGGGCAAATCCCAATTTACCTATAACTGCAGAAGAACAAGCGCGAGATGCTTTAGAGTGTTATGAAGCAGGTGCGGCTGTATGTCATATCCATGTAAGAGACGATGCTGAATGGGCCACTCCCGATCTAAAATATTATAACAAAACTGTGAAATTAATTAAAGAAAATTGTCCTATTATTACTCAAATAGGTAATGGAATTGGCGTTCGTTTAGAACATGGAGTTAAGGTAAGTAAGACAGGTAAAAGATATGGTCAAGCTCTTAAATTTGCTACATTAGACGAAAGACTTAACTTGTTAAATATTAATCCGCAGCCCAACATGTTTACCATAAATGCTGGTACTTTTGAATTTAGAACTGTTACAAGAGGTATGAAAACAGCATTTATTTTCGATAATCCTATAGATTTTAATATAAAGTACATTAAAAAATGTAAAGAGATTGGAGCCGGTATAGAAATTGAAGCATATGACATAAGTCACATCGAGAATATTATGGATTTAGTTGATTTAGGTATATTTGAGCGCGATGAAAAACTTCATTTTAGTCTCGTACTTGGTATTCAAGGTGGCGCACCAGCCACAGTTAGTAATTTAATTCATATGGTTGACAAAATTCCTGAAGGCTCTACTTGGCAAGTAGTAACTATAAGCAGATATCACCTTAGAACGACGGTAATAGCTATGTGTATGGGAGGCAATATCAGAACTGGTCTTGAAGACACGATTTATTATCAAAAAGGTGAGCCAGTAAAAAGTAATGCTCAACTAGTTAAGCGGATGGTGCGGATTGCCCGTGAGCTTGGTAGGGAACCTGCTACTGTTGATGAAGCAAAA
>JBHLQY010000004.1:11773-58023 GCA_048883105.1 Candidatus Thorarchaeota archaeon
AATTGAAGTTGATTTAGTTGATTTAAACCAAGAAATACTTAACTCTGCGATTAAAAAAATCCAATTAAATTTAAATCTATTAGCTGAATATGAGCGTGTTCCTCAAGATGAAATTCCTATCATTGTAAATCGTATTAATCCTTCAACTAATCTTGAGACCGCAGCGAAAAGGGCAAACTTAATCGTAGAGGCTGTGAGTGAAAATCGTGAAATTAAAAGGAAAGTATACTCTCAATTAGATGAATATTGTTCTGAAGATACAATTTTAGCAAGCAACACATCAGAATTGAATATCTTTAAAGTGGTTAACATCAACAATCCTGAAAGATTGATAATTCAACACTGGTTTAGGCCACCGCACATTATACCTTTAGTCGAAATAGTGGCAGGGCGCAAAACATCTCCAGAAATAATCGATTTATCTTTCAATTTGTTGCAAAAACTTGGTAAAACCCCAATCATTTTAAAAAAATTTACAAATGCCTTTATCGTTAATAAAATTCAACAAGCAATCAATTCTGCAGTATTTGGTCTTTTAGTGAGAGGGATTGCCACTCCTGAAGAGATTGATCTAGCCGTAAAAACTAGTTTTAGTTTACGATTACCTATTGTTGGTGTAGTTCAAAATCTAGATTTTGTTGGACTTGATGTAATTTCGGATGTACTCAAAAATATGGGTTTAGAACTTTCTATCATTAAAAATAATGTAGAACAAGGAAACTTTGGAATAAAAACATCTAAGGGAATTTACGACTATAGAGGGCGTAGTGAGGAAGAAATAATTAGAAAGAAAGACGAAAAGTATCTTAAAATCCTCGATTTTCTTGAAAAATTAAATGCTTTTGAACCAGTTTAAATATCATATTAAAAATAAGAAATAATAGAAAAAAAATATTAATCCAATTTTTTATATATATTGAAAACTATTAGTCCAACGTAACCGAGGGCTGCAAAAACCGTAATCCATTCAAGTAATGGAGTTGAAACATTAAATATTGTTAAAAATACGAATAAAACATTAATTCCAGCAACAGTAAAACCGTAAATTGAGATAAGCTTCATGAAATTTTCATGAAAAAGCAAAATTATATTTGCTAAAATTAAGACTATTAGATTTAACCAAAAAAAAAGACCTGCCCAAATCATATGTGGTTCCATAAAGTCTTCGGAATATATACCAAGCATAATTAAGGCGAATCCTGAACAAATTCCTACTATTTGATTGGTAATTACTAATATTTTATGCCAAATCTCTTTTCTATAGAATTTATACATGCCAAGATAAAAGATAAACAACGCACTTCCAGTTAAAATACAACCAATATTATAGAAAATAGCACCATTAGGATTATAGCTTGAGTTCCCCAAATCGCTTAACCAATTATATAAAGGACTAAATGGTAATGGATATAATGCAAGTGAGATAAATGTAAAAGTATAGTACGATGCAATTACTAAAATACCCGGTATAACTGGCATTATTTGCCATTTTATTAATTTTAATTTCAATATTTATTTCACTGGTTTATTTTTGAGAAATTTAATGAAATTTAAACTTATATATGAAAAGTAATTGCTAAATAAGATCTTTTTCATTTTTTTGTAAAAAGAAGTGAAAAGATAATAGATTAATTATTCAATTTATTATCTTAAATATTTCATTAGTATGTTAAAAAGATTAAAAAATGGCTGATGTAAATTACATTTTTCTTTTATCTTTAACTATAATAGTGATAGGATTTATACTAAAAAAGCTTAAGATTATTACTGAAGAGAATGGTAAAGTAATTGCTAAAATAATTTTTAATGTAACTCTTCCAGCAATAATTCTAAGAGTAATGAGCACCTTAGAATTCAATTTATCATTAATTTTAATTCCGCTAATTATAATATTTTTTGGTCTTGGTATACTTTTTCTTGGTTTGATTCTTTTTAGGAATGCTCCAAGAGAGATAAGAGGATTAATTTTAATGACTATATTTGGATTTAATGTAGTTCATCTCGCTTTTCCTTTAGTTGAAGGAATTTGGGGCGAAGAAGGATTTCAATATATTGCTCTTGTAGACGCTGGGAATGCTATATTAATATTTCTAATTTGCTATTTAATAGGGGCAATTCACTCACCAAAAGTCGAATCAGAGGAGATTGATGTAAATCTGAAATACATTGGCAAGAAATTGCTAAAATCTACCCCTCTTTTAAGTTATATTATAGCTCTTAGTATGAATTTTTCTGGTGTGAGTTTCCCTGATCTTGTAATGGATCTTTTATTAATTCTCGGAAGAGCCAACACTGCATTAACATTGCTCTTATTAGGAATATTTTTGAATTTTAAATTCGAAAAGGCAGAATGGGGAATTGTTTTGAAGGTGTTAATTATTCGTTATTCATTAGGATTATTGGTTGGTTTAATTTTATTTTTCTTTTTACCTTTTAATCATCTTTATCGACTCATTATTGTGATTGCTTTAGTTCTACCTGTTGGATTAGCAACTATTCCTTTTTCCGTAGAATTTGATTATGACGAGAGGGTCATTAATATGATAGTTACTTTGACAATTATTATTAGTTTTAGCCTTATGTGGATTTTGATTTTAATATTAGGCGTTTAATGATAAAAATCAATATTGATAAAAACCTTTCCCAGTTTTCAACCCCAATTCACCTCTATTAACCATATCCTTAAGAGCTTGGGGTGGTTTATCATCTGGATTGCCACTTTCTTTATAATAGGACATTTCAACATCATAAATTACATCAAGGCCTATCGCATCCATAAGCCGAAAAGGTCCTAAACCCATACCAGTGAATATTTTCCAAGCTTTATCAACAGTTTCAATGTCAGCGTGGTCACCAGCCCATATCTTTAAACAGTCTTTTTTTACTGCTCGCCATACTCTATTGAATACAAAACCCAAACATTCTTTCTTTACCACTAATGGTGTGATTTCGATGCTTTCAAGGAAATCTTTCCCTTTTTGAAATGTATCATCGCTAGTTTTTGTCCCTCTCATAATGTCTGCCATTGGGATATTATTAGGGTGATTAAAATGGAGATTTAACACTTTATCCTTTCGTTCAACTGCATCTTCAATTTTAGAGACAGGAATTGAAGAGCTATTTGTTGCAATTATTGCATTAGGAGGAGCAGCTTTATCTATTTGAGAAAATGTTGCCTTCTTTAAATCTAGCTTCTCTGGTACTGCCTCGATGATTAAGTTGGCATCTCTAACCGCATCAGAGAGGGATTTATGAAATGAAACTTCTCCAGTTACACCAAGTCTCTTCTTTTTTTTATCTAACCTCCTTGCGAATTTATCCAAACCCTCAGGATTTTTATCATAAATGCGTACTGTATAGTTTTTTAATGCTACTTTCTCACTAATTAGTTTTCCTAGGAATCCAGCTCCAATAATACAAACCGTTTTTATTTCATTAACCATAATATACTCTCCTTATTTATTATAAAATATCCTAAAAATTATTTTTTAAAGATTATTTTCTTTTATAATAGTTTTTTTAATTATAAATACAATATATCTATTATTTTTCAAGAATTAATAATAGAAAATGAATAGTATAGAAAGAATATGGGCTGCCTTAAATCTTGAAGAACCGGATAGAATTCCCACACATACCATAAATATCGATGGAAATGTTGCTGATCAAGTAATAGGAAAACCAAAGAAATCAGCATTTGATGTATTTGATGAGATGGAATCGCAGCATCCCGATAATTGGGTTGATAAAATAAACGCCATTATGAATGATATTGAAATAGGTGTTTTTGCTAAAACAGTTAGAGCAGCTTATGAATTGGGATTTGATGGAATTGGAATTCAATATATTCCCTTCATCCTCGAAAATCGAGATGAAATGACCGATATATTTGGCAAAAGACATAAAATTAGAAATATTGATGGAAATCCTTACCCCGATTACTACGGAGGATATATTAAAAATCGAGAGGATTGGGAAGCATATCCTAAACCAGATTTGAAGCAAGAATATAAGAATGCTAAAAAGTTCTATAAGGGAGTTATAAGAAAATGCCGTGATATCAAAGAGGATATATGCATCATAGCTCAAAATGCCCTAACTTCCGTATTTCCCCCTGTGTGGCAGGGAATGGGACTGACGAATTTTGTTCGCGCTTTGAAGAACGACCCAAAATTGATTGAAGAACGCTTTAGATATTGCACTGATTTTGTTTTAACTGCGTTTAAAGCATATTCTGATTGTGGCGCAAAAATCTTTCTTGAAGGTGGAGATATTGCACATAGTGGAGGACCTATGATTAATCCAAAGTATTTTTATAAATATTTATTACCATGTTACCAAGAGGTGTCAGAAACAATTCACAATTGGGGCGGAAAATACATTTTGCATACGGATGGAGATATTACTAGTCTTTTAGATTTTATCGTAGAATCTGGTTTCGATGGACTACAATGCTTGGAACCTCCGTTAGTGGATCCATATTTAGTTAAGAAAAAAGTGGGAAGCCAATTATGCTTATCCGGAAACATAGATACAAGATATATCTTAGTAAAAGCATCTAAAAATGAGGTCGTTCAAGCGGTAAAAGATGCTATTAAAGCAATGGGACCTAAAGGAGGATTTATGTTATCTCCTGCTAATTTTCATCCTGAAATATCAATTGAATGCTTAAAATGGATGATTGAAGCTACTAAAAAGTTTGGAGTTTATCCTCTCAAAATATAGGTTTTTAAATTGTAACATAATAAATATCATTTTAAAGGAATAATTAATCATGGAGAAAAATTGGAAAGATAAGATCTCTACACCAGCTCTTGTGTTAAATTATGACATAATGCAAAAAAATATCGAAACTATGGCGAAATTCGCAAAAGAGAATAATGTCAATTTACGACCACATGTAAAGACTCATAAATGTCCTATTATTGGTGAGAAGCAACTGGAAGCGGGAGCTAATGGAATATGTGTAGCAAGAGTAGGGGAAGCTGAAGTTTTTGCTCGAAATGGATTTAATGATATTTTAATTGCTAATGAGGTTATTGAAATCAATCAAATTAAACGCTTAGTTGAATTAAATAAGAGTTCGTTAGTTAGAGTATGTGTTGATTCTGAAAAAAATGTTTTAGACTTAAATAAAATTGCTACAAAAAAAGAAGTTAATCTGGAAGTCTTAATTGAAGTGGATGTAGGATTGGGAAGAAATGGTGTAAAACCTGTAGAACCCGCACTCAATCTTGCTAACTTTATCAAAAAACAGCCTTACTTGAAATTAGTGGGATTACAAGGTTATGAGGGACATTTAACTTCGGTAATTGACCCTGAATTAAGGAAAAAACAAACAAATGAATGTATGAAGCTATTAGTAAATACAAGAGATACTCTTAATAATAATGGATTCAATATAAAATATTTAACTGTAGGTAATACTGTTACTTATAAATTTTCAGCGAAATATGATGGAATCACTGAACTTCAAACGGGCACTTATGTTTTCAATGATGAACATTATTATAGAGTATCTCCAGAATTTAATATAGCTGTGACGGTTTTAAGCACTGTTACAAATATTCCCGGAAATAGAATGTATACTATTGATGCTGGATTAAAAGCAGCTACTAATGATAATGGGAATCCCATTTTTAAGAATTATCCTAAATGCAAAATTAGAGTAATGACGGAAGAGCACTCTATTTTTAGAGCAAGTCCTAAAGATAAATTTGAAATTGGACAAAAGCTTGAATTATTTCCATCCCATATTTGTACTACAGTAAATTTATATGATTTTTTTACTGTAGTGAGAAATGGAAAAATTATCGCAAAATGGGATATTCTAGCAAGAGGAAAAAATTATTAGTATTTAAGGTGAAAAATAGAAAATGGCTAATATTAAATATTTTAGTCCTGGAACCCCTGTTGCTGGACCTTATAGTCCTGGTGTGAAAGTTGGAAACTTAATTTTTGTATCAGGTCAAGGTCCTACGGCAGGAAAAATGGATATAAAAGAACAGACTTTAAGTACTTTGGAGAATATTAAAAAGATTTTGGAAGCAGCTGGAATAGAAGTCTCAAAAATAATAAAAGTATCAGTATTTTTGAAAAACATTAAAGATTTTGGCAAGATGAATCGAACGTATAAGAAATTCTTCGAAACTAACGGTGTAACTGATAAGTTTCCAGCTAGAACTACTGTTGAAATATCAAATTTACCCACAGCAGAAATGTTAATTGAAATAGATGCTATAGCAACAATTTAAATTATAAATTCTTAAACAATTTTTTTCTTATTTTAAATTATTTATTTTGAACTTTTAGATCTTCATAATAATAACGACCATATTTCTCCTTAAATGCCTCAGCAATTTCATCTATTTTTGGGCAGATAAATTCGAAGCCGTCTTTTATAGTTTCATAGTTAACAGGGATCTTTCCTAAGACTTCTCCATCAACTTGACATATATAAGGTTCATCTTCTGGATTTTTCATTTCTATTCTGACATTCTTGCTTTCAAAATCGTATACATTAGTATTTGGATAAACAGATGCGCTGTACATCTTATTGAATTCGCGTAAAAGCTTCAATTTGCTCATATCAACTACGGCAATAAAGAATAATCCGTCATTTATCCGTGCTTTCGAACAGATGTACATACCGCCACCATAACTCGGACCATTTCCAACTGCTATGCAATTTGAATTGCCCTCATATTTATTGTTATCCATAGTAATTTTAACATCTTTATTTTTCCATCTAATTATTGTTTTTAGAGTTGTTGTAACATAATTTTTGGGGCCCTTTTTACCCAAGTTTGCCCGTCTTGTAACCTCAGCATCAAAACCTTGACTTCCAATTCCAAGAAAATAGCGTTTGATCCCTTCGTCTGTAATTGCTAAACCAATATCAGAATTCCTTGAATAACCTTCAGCAATTATTTCACAAGCTCTTTTAATGTCTGGCTTAATTCCGATTGCACCTGGAACATCATTTCCGCTACCCATAGGGATAAATCCGCACAGAGCTCCTGAATTGGAAAGAAATGCACCGTTGAATACCTCATTACACGTCCCATCACCTCCGGCCCCAATAACATTATATCCATCCTTGGCCAGTTGTTGGGCTAATTCAATCATATGACCAGCATATTCAGATTTAAATAACTTATATTTGACACCCAAATCATTTAAGCATTTAATAGCATAATCAAAATCCTTCTTTGATTTCCCACCAGCACTAGTAGGATTGTATAGAATTGCGTAATCTTTCATAATTATCATTCTCCACTTTTTAATTTTGTCAATATCAATTGGATTTTAAAAAAAAGAATTTAAAAATTTTATTCAAAAGCTGTATACATATTATAAACAATTAATCCAACATAACCGAGAGCCGTAAAAACAGTGAACCATTCGAGTAATGGAGTGCCAATTACAAATACAAAAAGAAGATTAATTATTGCTACGATGATACCATAAATACCAATTAATTTAATGAAATCTGAGTGAAAAAATAAGGCGATTGCTGCAATAATCAAAACTAAGAGGTTTAGTCTAAAAAATACTTCACTCCAGAAAATATGTGGTTCTATAAAATCTTCTGAAAAAATTCCAATCATAATTAATGAAAATGCTGCAAAACAGCCAACTATTTGAGTAGCAATCATGAGTAACTTATGCCAAATTTCTTCCCTATACCATTTATACAAACCGATAAAGAATGGAAATAACGAAATTCCTGTTAAAATACAACCTAGATTATAAAAAATCGCTCCATTTGGATTATAACTTGAATTTCCTAGGTCTGACAACCAATTATCAATTGGACTAAATGGTGGAGGATATAAAGCAAGGGAAGTAAATGTGAAAATACAATAGAAAGCGATAACTAAGATGCCAGCAATACAGCTTATAGGCCATTTTGAAAGATTCAATTTCATGAGTTTATTCACTATTATTTTTATTGAATTCTAAAGTTTAAATAATGTGTGTTTCGGTTGGAAAAGAGTAATATTTTGTATTATATAAATTTTGTTTAATTCAATAAATCCGTTTAATTCAGAGTATAAGGTAAAATCAAAAATTTAAATATTCTAAGGATGATATAATTTTACCCAAATAGATTGAAAAAATAAAATGAAGAGAGAAAAATAGTAAGAAAATTATAGAAAAATGAGTTTAAGACAAGGAGCAAAAGTAATTGCGGAAACGTGTATGGAAATAAAACCAAATGAAAATGTGTTAATAATTACAACTAAACTATTCTCTAAGAAAGCGCGAGTTTTGGCTGAGGAAGCAGAACACTTAGGGGCAAACGTCAATGTTATCACCGTAAAGGATGAAGAGATGCAAATTGAGCCACCCAAGGTTGTTAGTATAATGATGGTCGAGTCCGATGTGATTATGGCTACACTACCCTTTAGTACCATACAGATTTTTCTTCATACAAATGCGAGGGCTGCTGCGACCCAAGCTGGTGCTAGAGTAGGAGCTGTACCATATATTAAATATGATATTACAAGCAAAGATATTTTTGAAATTACTGACCTTACGGAAAAATTAGCTGAAATATTAACAAATGGTAATGATGCGAGAATCACCACAAATGAGGGAACTGATATAACTTTATCAATTAAAGATAGGATTTCAGCTCCTTTACGGGTGAGACACGTAGTTCCAGGAGCATGGGGTGCAGTACCAGATTATGCAGAAGCAGCAATAGCACCGGTAGAAGGCAGTGCGGAAGGTGTGGCTATTATTAATGTATTCTTCGAAAAGGTTGGGGGCATTAAAAATCCTGTTAAAATGACCATTAAAAATGGAAGGGTAGTGAAAATTGAAGGAAAAGAGGAGGCAGAAAAGATTCGAAAAATTATGGAAATGGCAGATGAGAATGGAAATAATATTGCTGAGTTAGGAATCGGAACAAATCACACGTTAAAACGACTTACAGGAACCATCGGTGATAAAATGATGAAAGGTACAGCCCACATAGCGATCGGCAAAAATATAAACATTGGAGGTAACACATATAGTAATATTCATCACGACGGTGTTATGAAAAATGTAACAATTGAAATTGACGACCACGAAATACTAAAAGACGGACGTATTCTTATTTAATAGGTATTTACACAATTTTACTTTTTCTAAAAAAAATCGTAAAATTGTTAAGTAATAGGCGGGGTGATAATAGAGCAGCTAAAATTACTACTGGAAGTCGCAATTTTTAAAGTTTCAATTCTCGTAAATGTTAAATACCGATTTTACCAGTTAATATTTTTGTTAACCAGTTTGTATTATATTTTCACGCGAAAGGTCTAAATATCACCCCATATTTGAGGCAAGAATTTTTTTTTCGACCGAATAATAGGTAAGACAATAGTTTATATAAAGCTTTTCCTTTTATATGTAAATATTTAATTTTAGTAATCTTACGCCTTCTACTATCAATTTTTGAAAAAAAAGATCTAAACGAAAATAAGATTTCTACAACTTCTCAAAAATATGCACACACATAGCCGCTTCTCCAACGCCAATATTTCCACCACCATTTTCGGCCAGAGCTATTCTTGCTTTGTTAACTTGCCTTTCACCAGCTTCTCCGCGCAGTTGAGTTATTAATTCATAAATTTGTGCTAAACCCGAAGCACCGATTGGATGACCTCGAGATAATAATCCTCCACTAGGATTAACAGGTATTTTTCCATCTAGAGCTGTGGCTCCACTCTCAGTAAAGGATCCACCTTCTCCAATTGGACAGAATCCCATTTGTTCGATCTGATGTATTTCTCCAAACGCCGTAGCATCGTGGACTTCTGCAACATGAATATCTTTTGGACTCAGTCCAGCCATTTCATATGCAGCCCTTGAAGCCCTTTTGGCAATATCATCTGATGTCCATGAACCCGATCTTAAAATAGAGGCTCTTATCAAGATGGCTCTATCCTTGAGTTCTGAATGAACCTTCAACCAATTTTCTGAACATATAATTGCTGCTGCAGCACCATCTCCAACGGGGGCACACATAGATCTCGTAAGAGGATAAGCAACTTCATAATCTTCTAAGGCTTGTTCCACAGTCAAGGGAAAAGTGTATTGAGCTAGGGGATTCAGAGTTGAATTATTATGGTTTTTAGCTGCAACGACAGCTAATTGTCTTTGTGTAGTCCCATATTTTTTCATGTGAAATCGAGCTGCCGCTGCATAAAGATCCATAAATGCTGAGTGACTTCTTTTTTTCTTAACCTCAGTTCCTTTTCTCTTAGCTTCTCTTTCCTTACGTTTTCTAGCCATTTTTTTTAATTGTTCAATTAATTTAGTCGTTCTCTCTACATCAGTTGCAGCTATAAATGCTTCCATCATTTTCTCACGATCTTCATTATAGCCCTTTTCAACACCTATAGCTAGTGTACAGTCATAGAGGCCTGCTTTTATAGCAGTCCATGCTCCGTGGAAAGCGGTACTCGCACCAGCACAGGCATTCTCTACATTTATGATGGGTATCTTATCTATTTGATTGGCTGTAAGTGCAACTTGCCCTCGAATACAATGTTGGAAATCACTTATACCCCAACCAGAATTAGAAAACCATGCGGCTTCAATATCATCCGAATTTACATCATATTCACAATCTTTTAAGACCGATTCAAGTGCTTCCCCAGTAAATTGTTTAATATTTTTTTCAAGAAATTTACCAAACTTAGTCATTCCAACTCCAATTATATAAACATAATCGCTCGTGTTTTTCCACTTTTTCGATTTATTTTAGTTAATAATGTTAATTAATTAAAAAATAAATATAATATTATGAAAGCAGAAATTATTGAAAGAACTGATATTATTAAAACTAAATCTGGGAAAATCCAAGGTTATAGAGAAAATGGCTTAGATATATTTAAAGGAATTCCTTACGCAGAACCTCCAGTTGGAGAATTGAGATTTAAATCCCCCGTTGACAAGAAATCATGGGACGGAGTTCTTGAAACGATTGAATATAGTGCTTGTGCTTATCAGGGATATACAGAACTCGAAGAATGGCTTGGTAAATATGAACCCGAAAGTGAAGATTGTTTATTCCTTAATATATGGACTCCCTCAACGGATGAGCGTAAGCGACCTGTAATGTTTTGGATACATGGAGGTGCATTTATTACTGGAACTGGAAATGATCCAATGTACGATGGGTCAGCTTTAGCTCTACGCGGGGATGTTGTAGTAGTTTCAATTAATTATAGGTTAGGACTCTTTGGTTTTCCATATCTCTCAGGTGTAACTGCCAATGTAGGGTCTCTCGATCAGATAAAAGCATTGGAATGGGTTCATGATAACATTGAACTCTTTGGTGGGGATCCTAATAATGTAACAATTTTCGGTGAATCTGCTGGGGGGTATTCCGTTGTTTCTTTATGTTCGATGCCTGCCGCTAAGGATCTTTTTCGCCGTGTAATAGCCCAAAGCGCACCATTTATTGATCCAGCGGTAAGCGAGAAAACTACAAAAAAAATACTACGTAAATTAGGCATTAAAGGGGGAAATATTGATGCTGCGCGAGATATACCTCCTGACCAAATTATTGAAACACAAAATAAATTCTTTGCAGAAGATCCTACAAATATTCTAGCACTAAGACCGCTTATTGAAGGAAAAATTTGGCCAAAACATCCATTAAGAGCCTTTGAAGATGGTGATTGTAAAAATATCGATTTCATGATAGGAACGAATCTTGATGAAGGAAAATTATTTACAGCTATGCAAGCTTTAGATTCAATAGTATCCGAAGGAGAAAAATTAATAATTGGATATTTGGGAATGCAAGGAATAGATCCAGAGAGAAGCAAGAAAATTATCGATACGTATAAATCCGCAAGGGAAGGAAAAGTTTCTACCGAACCTAAAGAACTTATCGACGCTGTTCTAACAGATGTAGTATTTCGTATATTTACTACACGATTGCTAGAGGCCCAGAGACCTCATCAGCCTAATACTTATAATTATATGTTTTCTTGGCAATCACCAGGATTTGGCGGAAATTTAGGAGCTTGTCATGCATTAGAAATACCTTTTGTCTTTGGAACGCTTGAAGCACCTACATTGAAAGATTTCATCACTGTAAATTCTGAAACTAAAGGTCTTAGTGAGAAGTTGATGGACGCATGGATTGCCTTTGCTCATACCGGCAATCCTAACCATAAAGGCATTCCCGATTGGCCAGCTTATGATGCCGAAAAGAGAGCAACAATGGTTTTTGGAACTGAATGCAAAGTAGAAAACGCGATTTTTGACAGAGAACGTAAAGCCTGGGATGGTCTTTTAGAAATTTAAAAAGCAAAAAAATAAAAAATTTTTTCTAATTTTTTTTCCTGAGGTTTTTAACATAGAATTTCTTCTTTACATAATAAAATCGAATCAGACCAACTACACTGAATAATAATATGTTAAAAAGGATCTTTAGATCTGATATAACAAAAAAGAATATTAATAACGCGGATATTAATGACAGATATACTGTTATTAAAGCTTTAATCTGAACTTTCGCATCCACTTCAGTTTTTAACTTATTCCCATATTTCGTATTATATATACCAAATATAAGGCTAAAAACTACTCTTAAATAATAAGGATCTGGTGATTCAAGATAACCTATAATACCAAATAATAGGTTCATTCCTAATCCTCTTATTAATATAATAGAAAAATAGTTTAATTTTTCATCTATATCCATACTATTTAACTGAGATTTTGTGTTAAAAAATATCATGAAATTAACTATATTAAGACATAACACGATGTACATAAACATATTCAAGAAAAATCGTCCTTCTATAACTCCATTGAGTATGAACATTAAATAATTCATGGAATTTAAAACAGTAATTGTTGTCACAGATATCAAAATATCTGTTTCATCAATTACATTAATTCTTACTAACTTAATAAACATGTTAGAAAGCCAAATAACAAAAAATGCAAAGATATAAGCGGTTATAGATAGCCCTAATAAATTAAAGGCTAAAATACCTATAATTATGTGAAAAATACCGGAAATAAAGAACAATCTAGCGGCTATAAATTGTTTCATTCTATTTTCAAGATATTTTGGCTTTTGCTCCTTACTATCAGGTAAAAAGGAGAATAATTTTTGAAGAATAATGAAATAAATAAGACCTCTAACCTTAATTTTCCGGGTAACAACCATTTTCAATAATTTACCCTGCGGTATCATTCCGGCAGCAAGTTCCATTAAGATTTGCAATTTCATTGCCATTTTACCATTCCAACCCAGTTTCTTCTTCTTTAAATTACTTGGGTCATCATTGCGGATTCCTTCAATGTTCAGTGTTCCTTTATCGATAGTTATTAACGCAGCAAAATCTCCATCTAATGGGTTCAGTAATAATTTAACGCTAATATTTTTAGAAAACTCTTTAAATTCATCAATTTCTTTAACTAATTCAAGTCTTTTTCCTAAAGTTGCGGCAAAACCTCTTAATCTTCCCGTCTTTTTTAGTCTAGTTTCAGAAATTTTACTATACATTATGCTTTATTCTATTTTTTTAAAATTAATTTATTATTAAAATTCTAAAATCGCGCCTTTTTTAGCAGAGGTAACTAACTTTCTATATTTCAAAAGTGTCTTACTTGTTATATCTTTTTCATAAGGCCTCCAGTTTTTAAGTCGGGTCTTAATTTCACCATCGGATACATCAAAATTAAGAGCTCTATTTGGTATATCAATTTTTATAATATCACCATCTTGAACAATTGCTAGCGGTCCTCCAACATATGCCTCAGGGCATATATGGCCTATGCATGGCCCCTGTGTAGCTCCTGAAAAGCGACCATCCGTTATTAACGCAACTTCAGTCATATCATTTCTCAACATTAAATTTGAAGTTAAAGCAACTAATTCAGGCATTCCAGGACCTCCTTTGGGACCTTCGTAGCGGACAACAATAACGGAACCATTTTTTATCTCACGTTTAGCTAAAGAGTTGATAGCATCAGTTTCAGAGTTAAAACATATAGCTGGCCCTTCAAATTTCAACATATTCCTGTTAGAAACAGCAGATTGTTTTACAACTGCGCATTGAGGAGCTAAATTACCTTTTAATATCACCGTTCCTCCCTCAGGATAGACTGGATTTTCCAATGGTCTAATAACTTTATCGTCTAAAACTTTAACTCTTCGAATAATTTTACCAATTGATTTCTCTGAAACTGTAATACAATCTAAATTAAGAAAATCTTTAATTCTGTTCAACACCGCAGGGACACCTCCCGCATTATATAGATCTACAACACCGTATTCACCTGAAGGTGATACATTTACAATCATAGGTATCTTTTTACTATACTCGTTAAATATTTCTATGTCGAAATCCAATCCCATTTCACTTGCTATAGCGGGAAGATGTAGTGTAGCATTAGTTGAACCTCCTAAAGCAGCATCAAGAATAATAGCATTTTCTAAGGATTTTTCAGTCATTATCTCTGAAGGAGTTATTCCTTTTTTAAGTAAATCCATAATTTTTCTTCCCGAATTTTTTGCAATTAAATATTTCATGCGCGTAAACGCAGGAGTAGTAGCTGCATTGGGTAATGTCATTCCGAAAACTTCCATCAAACATTGAGTTGTATTCGCTGTTCCCATAAATTCGCATGCACCTGGAGTAGCACATGCTATACATTTTATTTTTAATTTAAAATCATCATAACATTTTACATCTACTCCCTTATATTCGGGTGAAAATGCAACCTCAAACAAATTTGGTCCTCCTGGCACGCAAATCGTAGGAATATTTAACCTTACGGCTGCCATTAGAATGGCTGGATTAATTTTATCGCAACTTGAAAGGGTTACTATAGCATCAAGTCGATGTGCTTCAACCATAGCTTCAATAGAATCAGCAATTATTTCTCTCTGAGGGAGTATAAAGCGCATACCTACATTTCCATTAGCCCATCCATCACAAGGTGCAACAGTATTAAATTCAAGTGGAATACCTCCAGTTTCAGCAACACCAAGCTTAACAGCTTCAGCTAAATGTCGTAAATGCATATGTCCGGGATTGAGTTCGTTCCAAGTGTTTACAATTCCTATAAAAGGTTTATTATATATTTCATTTTCTTCTAGCCCTAAACCGCTAATAATCCCTAAGGGGGCATACACATAAGGGGTTTTTTTAATTACCTCAAATATTTCATCGCTTCGCTTTTTTAAATTCACATCTTTTTCGCTCATATTAACCTACATTCTAATTTTAAATTTTAATAAATTAAGCAATAATAATACTAATATAAGATTTATATATTAAAAGAGTAGATATATCAACAATGTCTGAAAATAGTGTCTTACATGAAAAATAAATTTATTATTATGAACATTGATGATAATTGCGCTACTGCTTTAGAAGTAATTTCTAAAGATGATGAAATAGAAATAAATGGTAATCGTATTAAAATAGGTCAAAGTATTGATATGGGTCATAAATTTGCTCTAAAGGATATTAAAAAAGGAGATTTAATTAAAAAGTATGGAGAAATTATAGGTATTGCAATTGAAGACATAAAAGTAGGGGAGTGGATTCATACACATAATATAACAAGCCATTATCTAGAGAGAATAAAAAATGACTGAAGAATTTTTAGGATATCAAAGACCAAAAGGATTAGTTGGAATTCGAAATAAAATAGCTATTTTATCATCTGTAGTTTGTGTTAATCATGTAGCAGAACAAATTGCAAAAAATATTGAAAATTCTGTTGCATTAACTCATCCACTTGGTTGCGGGCAATTTGGCACTGATTTTTCGTATACAGTACGTACGTTGGCAGGTCTTGCCAGTAATCCTAATGTATATGGAGTTGTTATCATAGGTCTTGGATGTGAAAATTTAACAAGTAATCTTTTAGCAAGACATATAAAAAAATCAAAAAAACCAGTTGAATATTTTAATCTTCAAGATATAAACGGAGGAACGAAAGTTGCTATTGAATATGGAATAGAATTAGGTAAAAAAATGGCAATAGAAGCAAGTGAATTAAAACGAGAGCCATTTGATTTCTCTTATTTGGTTTTAGGGTTAGAATGTGGAGGATCTGATTCAATATCAGGAATTACTGCAAATCCAGCTGTTGGGATTGTATCAGACAAAGTTGTTGAACTAGGGGGAACATCAATTCTTCCAGAGTTTACAGAATGGATTGGGACAGAGCATTTATTGATGAAGCGTGCGATAAACGATAAAGTTGCTGAAGAAATTCATCATCCAATTAAAAAATTTTTGGAAAACACTATGAAGATGGGTATAGATTTTAGAGGGATACAACCTACGCCAGGAAACATTCAGGGAGGATTGACCACGATAGAAGAAAAATCATTAGGCACTATTGCGAAAGCAGGTAAGGCTCCAATACAAGGGATATTGGATTATTCAGTAAAACCAAGAAGAAATGGATTATGGTTAATGATAGAACCTGGGTTTGATGTTGAATCTATGACTGGTCTGGCTGCTGCTGGTGCTCAGGTAATAATAATGACTACTGGTCGAGGTAGTCCTTGCGGAAATCCTGTTGCTCCTGTTATTAAAGTATGTGGAAATGTAAGAACTTGCAATTGGATGAAAATCAATATTGATGTAGACGCTAGTAAAATTATTACTGAAAATAAATCTGTCGAAAATATTGCCGACTCTTTATGGGAAAAACTAATAAAAACGTGCAACGGGGATTTAACTAAGGCTGAGATTTTTGGGTTCGAAGATTTGGCAATTTGGAGAGTAACAGGTACTTTTCCTTTTTCTTTGAAGTATTAAACGAATATATTTATCACTTTTACATGTGAGCTTTTAATCCTGATTTTATTTCACCAAATTTACCTTCCATTATTTTCTGATATTCCAATTTGGTGAAAGGAATATATTTTTTTAACCTTGGATCCCAATACATAAGTTTATCACGAATACTTTTAATATCATAGGCTTCTTTTTTGAGTTTAATCTTTCTTATTTTAAAACTACTGGAAGTTGTTTCGAGATCATCACATATACGAATGAAAATAGGAATAGAATATCTTGGTAATACTTCGCACACAAATCGGGAAAAATCCTCAATATCAAATTTAATTGACGGATCTAATTTGGTAGCAGCCATACATGCCTTTCCTTCTGTATTAGGAATTGGCACACCATATACGGCAGACGTATGTATTGATTCGTGTGAATTTAAAATTGCTTCGACTTCTGACGTAGAAACATTTTCTCCTTTCCATCGGAATGTATCACCAAATCTATCAGCGAAAGATATATAAAGATCCTCATGGAGCTTCAGCATATCACCTGTGTTGAAATATGTATCATTTTTTCTGAATACATTATACATCAATCTCTTTTGAGTCTTATCCTTATCTTTATAACCTGTAAAAATGGTTGTCTTTTCTACTTTCATTAAGGCCATACCTATGTCACCAGGTTTACATCTAATATAATAACCCTTCTCATTTTTAAAGAATTCACCTGTTTCTGGATCAACTTTCGCTAAAACAAGGCCTCTCTGATTATTTCTTCCAACCATTCCTGGGACTTCGTTGACATTACTGAACATGCGAATACCTTCCGTTAAGCCATAGAATTCATAAATATGTTCAATTTTAAAGCGAGATTTAAAACGTTCCCAGACGTCCTTTTGGAGCCCTAATCCAGTCATTTTTTTAAGTGTATGGTTTACTTCGTATTCGGATGGTGGTTGATTGAGAAGATATCGAGGAATTTCCCCTATATACATAGTAAAAGTTGCTTTATATTTCTGAATATCCTTCCAGAATTGAGAAGCGGAGAATCGTTTTCTCAGCGCTACAGTTGCACCAGTTGCAAAAGCTGTTGACCACGCAATTCCTAATCCTAGATTATGATATAGAGGTGTCGGGATGTAAATAATATCTTGAGGAATTACTTTTGACAAGGCAATTCCTACATATAATGCTTGAGCATATAATTTGAAATTTTCCATAATTACCGCTTTAGGAAGTCCTGTCGTACCTGAGGTAAACATATAATAAGCAATCTGTCGCAAAATCGAATTAAAGGTAGTTTCAGGATTAGATTTAGATGTAGATTTAAGCTCAGTAGGGAAATCCAAAAAATCATGTGAAATATTTTCATTATTATTAACAACAAAAATTTGATCATTCTTATGAGGAAGGTCTTTGAGAATCTCATTAAAGGAGGGTAAGTAATCTGCATCAATCACGATCCACTTCGGATTAATTATCTTAAAAGCATGAGTTAAGGCTTGTTTTCTTTGGTTAATATTCATTAATGCAGTGATCCCTTGAATCTTGTTTATTCCACTCGTAAGAAAAAGATATTCGGGAGAATTTTCAAGCATTATCGCAATTGTTTCACCTGGTTTTAATCCCAAATTATGGAAGTAATTAGCAATCTTATTACATTCCTCATTAAAAACTTGCCACGTCCAAGATTCATCCTGAAAATATAAACCAACCTTCTTTGGCATCACTTCTGCTAATTTTTCAACTTGAGTACCAATACTCTGGTTTGGATTTTTAAGAACTTCATCCATTAGTTCAACAAATTTGTTTAAGTTTTCTAACTCTTCTGGAGTATAAAAATCAACCATAGTATTTCCTTTTGGTCGTTTAAATATAAAGATAAATGTTAAGGATTATAAAATTTTTCCTCAATAAGGTAATTACCTAATTTTCATAATTCCAGGGTATCTAAGTTTTAATTTCAAAAAACGAAACTTTTAAATATGTAAATCACTATTTGTAAATTAATGGTTGACGTCAAGAAATACTTGACAAAAAAAAATTTACAAATATTAAAAATTAAATTATGGAGGTTAATATTATGTCAGATATAAAGGAAGAAAAAAAGGTGGAAATAAGAGAAGAGGAACATACTGGAACTAAAGAAGAACCCAAAATAGAAGAAACTCCTAAAGAGGAAAGCAAAGAAGGACAGATCGAATTAAGACGACAATATCGACCATTATCAATGTTTAGAAGCATTGACAGATTTTTTAATGATATAACTGGATGGCTTGACGATATGTTTTGGAGACCTTTTAGATGGGATTTTGAGCCTTTTAGTTTAAAACTTTTTGATGAAGATTTCTTTAGAAGCCCATTGTCCAATGTAACTGAAGATGATGAAGGATATCATTTGACCGCTGAGTTGCCTGGTTTAGATAAAGGTGATTTAGAGATTAAAATTCACGAGGGTATATTAGAAATTAAAGGCGAGAAAAAAGACGAGCATGAAGAAAAGAAAGAAGGTTATGTTAGAAAAGAATACAGCAGTTCAAGTTATTACAGAACCTTTAAATTACCTGAAAATGTCAACGAGGATAAAATTGACGCTACTTTAAATAAAGGAGTTTTGAAACTGGACTTACCAAAGAAAGAAATTGAGGAAAAGAAAGTAAAAGAAATAGAAGTTAAATAATTCTTTTTTTTAATTATTTTTTTTTATTTTTTTATATTTTATTATGAACTGTTTTATTTAGAAAAATATATTAATGTTATACAAGATTAGTCTAATAGTTAGGAATAGGATATAAATAAAATTTGATCTTTTTCGTAAAAATTAAATTAATTTAAATTAAGTTTATTATAAGAGATAGAATCAATGAAATCAATAAAAGTAGAGAAAATGACTAATATTGTTAAAACACTTCCAATTCCAAGTAAATGGCCTATAAGTGTTGTTTCTGGCATCTTTGTTATAGTAATATTCTGGGGGTTTACTCTTACCTCTATGGCTTTTTTTCCTAATATATATAATCCTTTGGTAAATTGGATGAGCGACCTTGGTTCACATTCAAAAAACCCAAAAGGTTACATCTATTTTAATATTGGTTGTATAATATCAGGAATTGCTATGTTTCCATTTTTTTTAGGCTTGTATGAATGGTATATAGGTGGGAGAAGAAATAAAATACTTACAATGTTAACTCAGGTAGCAGGGTTCTATACTGCATTGGCAATGATTATGGTAGGTTTATTTCCAGAGGATACTACGGAAATACATATTTTTTGGTCTATGAGTTTATTTACAATATCAGTTCTAACTTTTATTTTTCCTAGTATTGCTTTATACAAATATAAATTCACGAGAAATATTGCTATATTCGGTTTTATGGCCACTACCATAAATTTAATCTTGTGGATGCTGATAATCCCTATTATGGAATGGATCACGATCATCTTTTCTTTTTTCTTTATCGGAATAATAATAACGAGTATGCAGCGCCGTATTGAGCGATTACGTTTTGTTCGCGAACAAAAAGTGGTAATCCCTTCAAAAAGAAAGAAAAAAAGGCGATAATTTCACCAATTCTAGTTTAATCTTTCAAAAAATCTTATCTCTAATTTCTCGTATTAACTCAAATTTATAAATTAGACAAAATTAAATATTTTAAAGTTTCACTTCTTAACAGAAACATAGTTAATAATAATCAATAATGTGTGTTTCGCTTTAAATTAGGGAGTAAGGTCTATGGTTAGAAAGAAGAAATCTTCTAAAAAATCTATATTTGTAAAAAAAATCAATTCATTAAAAGATTCGGTAAATTATGGAAAATCGAGTGATGAAAAGCTGCCATATTCTTCTAGAGAGGAATTTGTTGAGATGTTATTTAATGCGATTATGAAAAAGAAAGATACCCGGATTTTAAGAGAGAATTTATAAATCAGAAGGAGGTTTTGACTAATGCCAATAGGATTAATCTTTATGAGATGGAATGAATTGACTGGAAACGATATTCTAGCAAAATATCCAGAAGATCTTGAAATAGAAGATCGAACTCTAATGCACGTATTCAATACACATGAATATTCAGGAGAGCGAGGTATGATAAGTCTAAATGTTGGAAATACGCACATAGCATCCTATTATACTGGCCCTATTACCAATTACTGTATTTTAATAATTTTAAGTTTAAGTGAGGACCCCGATGAGTATGAAGGTTGTTTAGCAGATATATCACAAATCCTACTCCAAAAAATAGAAGATGGAAGTTATTTAGAGTTAATCCCTTTACTCTTCCAACATATAATAAATTATCCAAAACTTAATCATGAACAACAATTAATTAATATTTATCAAAACGAGATTAAAAGAAGCATAATCACTAGACTAAGAGATGAGGGCATGTTTTCTAAATCACAATTAACATCATGGCTTAAATTTAAGTATCCTGAAGGATATGGTGATATTGATTTAACTTTATATGAGTTTATTCAAAAAGATATTATTCAAATTTTCTCGGTAAAATACGAACGCTCAGTAATGCTATTTTTAATAAACGACCTTATAATGTTCCGTATCCCTCCTTTTAAACTTATAAAAAACCCTAGCAAAAAAGGACTTCCTAAAAGTATTGAAACAAGATATCAAAACGATTGTAATTTATTTTTCCATAATTATAAGCTTTCAGAAGAAGATAATCTAAAAATAATAGAAGTTCTTAGCAATTCTGAAGTTTATAATATATATAACTTATTGAGAGAAAATTTTCTTACGAAAAAGGATCTTGAGAAACTTGAATATAAAGGTGTTAAAAATGTCAATAATTCGATTGAATTACTGTTAAACACTCAAATGATTAAAAATTATCAAGATCCAATGGGTAATGATTTTTATGCATTATTGTCTGATTTCCTAATAGAATTAATCATTCCTGGATACATCTTGAATGTCATAAAGACCTATAACGACAACAAATCAATATCAAAGCATGTGTTAATCAAATACCTTAATTTATTAGAAGAGATTTACAATAGTTTGGAATAATTAAAATAAATCGTAAAATTTATCTTTAATTCTTTAAGAGATCTGATTTATTAGAATTATTTAATGTAATTTTCTAATTTCTCTCTAAATTTATCAAAAAAACTGATATCTCCGTCCCAATTTATGATATCATTAGGATCGTATAATTCTTCGAAGACCTTAACGATATTATTGCAAATTTTTTGAATCTTTTTTTCTTTAACGTTTGAACTTGTTCTACAGACCAGAATTGCGCTATTTTCAAGAGTAGACACGAATGTGAATCTATTATCTTCCAATAATAAACTCTGCAATCCTTTACTTGTAAATTGTTGACTAAAGATCTTGAGAGCTGATACAAGACCTCCAAGAATCGATTTATCGAGGGCTTGCTCGCCAGTAAATTCCGCAATGGGTAGACCGTCTTTAGAAAAAAGCCAAAAATCAAAATAATGTTCTTTCAAGTTTTTCTTTTATTTTAGTAAGAATATCTCTATATTTTGGAAGTAATGAATTATATTTTTTAATTTTTTCTTTTGGTGTAATATTTTTTTATGTAAATCAATAATTATGTATATAGATTACTTCATTACAATCTTTTATTAATCTAGTACAAAAAAGCTTTAAATATTTTTATAAAAATTCTACATTAGATGACAGAAAATCAAACTCAAAAATATATAATAGGAGTGGACATCGGTGGAACTTGGATTCGTGTAGCAATTTGTACCCAGAATTTAAAAGAAGAGAATATCAAAACAAAAGTAATTAACACGCCAAAAGAAAGTAAGTTTTCAATTAGCAATTCAGTTTGCATATTGATTTCTGAGTTATTAAAAGAAAACAATACTAGTGAAGATCAAATATTAGGAATTGGACTTGCTTCAGCAGGACCTATAGACATGGAAACAGGTGAGGTTTTTAATAATGCCAATCTTGGATTTAGGGAAGTACCTTTAAAAAAACCGATTCAAGCCAAATTTCCCGATGTTCCTATATATCTAATTAACGACTGTAATGCGGCTGTGTTAGGAGTTCATTATTTCGAAGCAAGTGAAGATGAGAAAGAAAATTTAGTGTATATAACAGTATCAACTGGGATAGGAGGAGGAGCAATTTGTAATGGACATTTATTATTGGGAAAGGACGGAAATGCTGCCGAAGTAGGTCATGGTTTAGTCGAGCCTAAGAGTAATTTTCAATGCAATTGTGGAGCATATGGTTGTTGGGAGGTTTACAGTTCAGGAACAGGAGTGATGAATAGGACTATAGATGCGATAAAGGAAGGCAACTTAAATGCTGATATTTTAATGAAGATCGTAGATCATGATACCTCAAAAATAACTGCTAAAGAGGTATTTCAAGCAGCAAGAGAAGGAGATGAACTTTCCAAAAAAATTGTAGATCAGTGTGTATTTTATATGAAAGTAGGTATCGGTCTGGTAAATAATTTTTATGATTGTACTTCAATTTATTTTGGAGGTGCTATGATGAAAGATAAGGAACAAATTTTACCACCTGTAATTGAACAATTTGAAAATAATCCAATTATATTTACGATAAATAATCCACCCCAACTAAAAACAACAAGTTATAGAGATGATATTGGCCTTAGAGGTGCTCTAGCCTTAATTTATTATAAAATAGAAAACAGTCCAATACTGGATATGTTATGATTCCTTTTTTTATTAATTAATTTACCCTTGAAATTATAGATTTTACTCGTTCTGACGTCTTAGTTAAATTTTTTTTAGCTAAATTCTCGTTATTTGCCTCGCTAATTATTCGAATTATTGGTTCAGTATTTGATGGATGAATTAAAACAAACCAATTGCTTCCCTGACCAAATCTTAAATCCATATCAATTTGATTAACGTTCGCTCCATCGGTAATTAAATCTTTTCTTAATTGGTTTATAATTTTTTTCAGATTTTTATTTTCGGTATTAATATATTCTCTAAAGGCGTAAAATTTTGGAAGTTTAGAAACTAAATCTGAAATTTTTTCATTCGTTTTTACTAAAATTTCAACAATTTTCGCGGCAGCAAATATCCCATCTCGAGTGTTATTAAATTGAGGTATCATCACTCCACCGCAGGAGCCCTCTCCTCCAAAAATAACTGATGAAGAATCTTCTTTTTTTATTAAATTATCTATTTTTTCTGCTAAATATCGTTCGCCGATTGGTGTTCTAATAATCTGAGCATTATATTTATCGGCAAGCACTTCAAACATTAAGGAAGAAGCTAAATTTGTTATAAAAATTACTTTATTTCTAATCTGTTTATATTGTTTAAAAAATGAACTAGCAATTAAAGCCAAACCAATATCCTCTGGATAATAAGTCCCATCATCACCAATAATTGCTAACCTGTCAGCATCGCTATCGTGAGCAAATCCAAGATCATATTTTCCTTCTCTTATTGTAGCAACTAAATCTTTCAAGTTTTTTTTGATAGGTTCTATTTCTCGTGGGAAATTATTATGTTCGTCTAATTTATTGTTAATTACCTTTACTTCACATCCTAAGCCTTCCAATATTTGAGGAGTCGCAAAATTACCTGTACCAGCACCTGTATCGACAACTACGCGTAAATTATTGTTTTTTCTAATAGATTCAAGTTTGAAATGAGTATATAAAGCATTAATATAATCGGGTATTGCGTTTTTTGTTATTATGGATTTAGAATAAGCTGATTCAGACGTTTTATATCTGTTAAATTTAATTTGACCTAATAAATTTGATATTTCATCTAATTCCGAATTACTCAAAAAAGTTTTCATAGAAAGAAGTTTTAAGCCATTCCATTCAGGAGGATTGTGAGATCCTGTAATTATTATTCCTCCCGGAATACTTAATTTTTTTTTAATATAAATTATAATTGGAGTAGGGCAAACACCAAGATTAATGACTTTATAATCAACTAAAACAAGTCCTTCTATTATTGCTTTTTCTATAACCTTACTACTTGGTCTCGTGTCGGTTCCTATTATAACTCTTTTATCATTACTATTAAGCCATAATCCATAAGTAATTGCTATTTTTTTGACAATATCAATATTTAAATTTTTGCCAAAAATTCCGCGAATTCCGCTTATAGTAATAATTAAATTACTCTCTTTCATTTTTATTGTATTATATTTCTTTTTCCATAAAAATATATTCTAAAAACTAATAGAATTAATATGTGAGTCATTATTGTATAATTAGAGAAATAATTATTAAATGCGGTGGAGAATACATAAATTTGAGACATTCTTGAAATATAAACTTTTTAAGGTGAGAGCAAATTAAATTTGATTTTGAAGCAGCTATGATAAGACTTGAAGAACTTTTAAAATGTAGAGCTGAAGAGGATTTTCTACATGAGATAAAGTTAAAAATAGAAGACTTGGAACACCAACTATCTCGAAATATGACGGAGATACATACTATTAAAGAAAATGCCTTAACGACAGAAAATGGGTTAATACTTATTTTTGAGAAATTATCTTCCACAATAAGAAATTTAAATAGAACCATTTTAGATTTAAAGTCTAAAATGAAAAAAAGTGATAAAATATTTACTAAAGATAAAGATACACTTTACCCTTCAGTTGATGAATTAGCTAAATTGAGAAATATAATTACAGAAAAAGATAAAGAAATAGAAAAACTTAACGCTGAAATAGAACAGAAAGACATTCAAATTGAGATAGATAAAAATGACTTAGATCACACAATTTTACAAAAGGATAAAGCTATCTTTAAAATTATGACTGATCTAGAAAAAAAAGTGATAGAAATAAATGCCCAAAAAGACAGAATTCATGAGCTTGAGGCAAAAAGTCTAGAAAACCAAATTTCGCCAATTTTTATTAAAAAAATTAAAGAAGTGATGGCGTATAAAGGATTTATTACCGATAAAGAACTCGAAGAAATAATTGAGAAATAAAATAATTAGATAATATTCTATTAATTTTTACAAGCTCTGGTTTAATAAGTTAAATTATCAATGTGTTCTTGTGTAGACTTTACTAGACATTTCATCGCATCTATCATCTTAAATTGTAAATTTTCCCATTGTTCTTCGTCTTTCAACCCCCTCTCTTCAAATCTATATGTAATGCTTTGGAAGTTTATATCTTTATTGAAGTTCCACGCTAAATAACCTGAAAGATCGTAATAAATGCTCCCAAACATCTTATTTATTTCTTCTTTTTTGGATTCTAGCTCTTTGAATCTCTTTTGGTTGAGTTCTTGATTTGGGTGGTCAAAATACAACATTATGGCAGCTGAGTCCGGATTTATAACATAGACATATCTTATTCCTTTTTTTCCCGTTGGACTAAAAATCCAGGAACCTCTAAGTGGGGTAGTATTAGCGTGTTCAGGAAAGTTTGAATATATTTTTTCAATTAGTTTCTCCCAAAATTCGATTCTTTTTCTTTCTATGTAATTCAATTTCGTGCTTGCGATTCTCATTCTTTTTAAGACTGGTGACGGACCACAAATTTTAATCAATAGTGGTGTTGGGGGTGAATTATCAATTTTGAAAATTTCTATTTTACAAAGATAGAAATACACGTTATCAAGGCTATTTTCGTTTAACCAGGAAATCATAATTTCATGTTCCAGGAGTGGTTCTTCGCATATCCAGATTGCTTTTTTCGCATCATAATATGCAAGAGATTTAAGAATTTTTTCTAAATGTTCGGAATTTGTTTTCCCAAACTGAGTTTCTATTATGACTTTATTGCCGAATTTATCTTCTGCTAAAATATCTGTGGAGTAAACACTATCTTCGGTTTCTTGTTCAATTGGAATTAAAGAAATCTCTAAGGCTTCATTAAGATATTCAATATTCTTTTCAAGCCAAGGAGTAAATTTTTCTACATTATCCCACAATTCCGTGATAAGAACCTTTTCGTAATCGCCCAAATCTGCGATTTTTTCAGCCTTTTTTACTTCGATTTTACTATCAACTTTTTGATATAATACCGGAATTTTATCAGTTTTAATTTTTGAAACCTCAATGACCTCAAAATATTTTTTAATTAATTGTAGAGCAAGCATCTTAAACGCATCGTTTATATTTTCACCAGTTATAGCTGAGGTTTCAATGTACGATATTCCTAATTCTTTAGCTAGTTTTTCACCTTCAGAAGTAGACACAACCCTAGTATTTATTAAATCATTTTTATTCCCTACTAGAATTAGTATGCAATGTGGTGCCGCTTCTTTTTTAATTTCAGCAAACCAATTTTTTATATTATCGAAAGTATCCCGTCGAGTTATATCATAAATTAGCATTGCGGCTTCAGCATTTGAATAATAACGATGCCTTATTCGATTAAACTGTGGTTGTCCTGCCAAATCCCAAATAACGAATCGAATTATGGAATCCAATCCATCAAATTTGCATTCTTTTTTAGTTATGGCAGTTCCAATTGTTGCCTTATAATCCGTACGAAAAATACCCTCTACAAACCGCTGTACCATACTCGTTTTTCCTACAGCACCATCACCCCCTAAGATTAATTTATATGCATAATCAGCAAAAGGAACGTTAAGTTTCTGAAGGGTATCGATTTTCCGCTGAAGATCTTGAACATTTCTATCAACTACTAGTTTAGGAATAACAGGACTTATAGGTTTTCCTTCAAAAATTCCAGCAACTTTTTCAGCAGCTAAATAAGCATACGGAAAGACTGGTTCGGCCATTGCTAAAGCATCTAATAAAGTTACAAAAATGGCATCAGGTCCAGCTTCGCAAAAAATAAATCTATATTCAGCAGTATCAAAAGATCCAGCTCCAAATTTACCCAATGTAAAATTTTCTGCTATTTGTTTGAGGATTAATCCCATGATTTCTCTAATATTGTCTACAAATTCGACTTCTATCTCTTTATCAGATGCCTTTGTTAAATATTCAATAACTTGCCCTTCCCGATCCAAAATAAATGCTGCTGTGAAATCTTTACCGACTTCTTGTCTGTACCACTTAAGTAAAGCATTAAGCCTTTTTCTATCGAGAGCCATTAGTTTCCAACCTTTATTTTATTAAAATTTATGGTTTGAATATAAATTCATTACCATTTATTTAATAACATAATATGTTATCTGTTTATCAATATTTCCACATTTTTTTAGGAATTCACACTATTAATTAATTACAATAAGTATAAAATTTAAGCCTTGAAATTGATTTGCTAAGATTAATTTTTTTTTAAAAATATAAAGATTCAAAAATAATATTTAATAAATCAACAATTAATAAGTTAGTCGTAATCTAGGATTTATTGTAATTTCTAATTTAATCATATTAGAAGGTGAAAAAAAATTAATATCGACTGGATTAAAGCAAAAGAAAAACCCGAATTAAAACAAAAAATAGAAGGAAGAGTTTTATTGGAGTTTAGATCTAAAGTCAACGAGATGGCAAGAGAATTAGATCAAAATAAAAAAAAGCTAACTGAGACTAAAGCAAAATTGTCAGCTACAATTAAAAGTTTAAACGAGTTGAAAAATAAATTCTCTTCTCAGGAAAATGAAATTTCAGATTTAAAGAAAAAATTGAGAGGTTCTGAAACAAGGCTTTCTGAAAGGGATGTTAAATTAGATTCCTCGTTAGAAAAAACATCTAAATTAGAAGAAACAATTGGAGAAAAGGATAAAGAAGTAGAAAAATTAGTTAATGAATTAAAAAAGAAATCTGAGGAGATTAATAGTCTCAAAGATGATTTTAAAAAGAAATCCGAGGAGATAGAAAATCTCGAATATGATTTACAAAAGAAATCCGAGGAGATTAAAAAATTCGAAGAAGGTTTCAAGAAAGAGATGGTGGACAAGCAAGGAGAAATAACTATTTTAAAAAATGAGTTAACAGAGAAAGGAGAACTATTAAAAGAGAAAGATAGAGAATTAGAAAGTCATAAAAGTAATTTGGATTCTAAAATCAATCAATTAAATGAATTAAATAAGAAATTTGAAGCTTTAGATAACTTAACGGAGCCATCTAATTCAAAGTCAAATCTTTTAAAGGAAATTAAGAAAATAATGGAATATAAAGGTTTTATCTCAGATAAAGAATTGGAAGAACTTTTGGAGTAATTTCAAAAAAGAATTGAGCTTCTGATTACTTTTTCTTTTCTAAATCGAATTTCTATAAGTATAAAGGTTTATAAAAACTAAAAAAGGATAAATTAATTGTAGAATTTTTCATATGAAGGTGTGATTAAAAATAATGTCTAAATCTAATAAAAAAGTTAAATTAAGAGCTATTGCATTAGACACTGGCGGAACGATGACAGATAGCTTTATTATTGATGAAGAAGGAGTATTTACAGTAGGAAAAGCACAAACAACTCCAGAAAATGAATCTGATGGAATTCTTAATTCTATAGCAGATTCTTTATATTATCGGGATACTACTCTTGATAAATCAGGCAAAACAGTAGAAGCATTAGTATATTCAGGTACAGCAATGTTAAATAGACTTTTAGAACGAGAAGGTAACAGTAATATTGGAGTGATTGTAAATGCCGGATTCGAAGATCTTCTAAGATTAGGTAGAGCACTTCAATGTTGGATCTGGCTTGATTATGGAGGTCGTTTACATGCTAGAGAACATGAACATCCTACACCACTTATACCAAGAAAACAAATAAAAGGTGTTCGTGGCAGAATCAACTTTTGGGGGGAAGAACTGATTCCACTTTACAAAGAAGATGTAAGAAGAGCTGTAGGAGAATTACTTGATAGGGGAGTTGATAGCATTTGCGTATGCTTGCTTTGTTCTTACATGAACTCAAAACATGAATTTCAGGTAGGATTGATCGCGAAAGAGGTAATGGAGGAGAAAGGCAGAGAAATTCCTGTTATTTTATCAAGTGACCATAATCCTGTAAGAGGGGAAACTCCAAGACTTAATGCACTCGTTATCGAACAGTATGCAGCCGAACCTTCAAGAGCACAGCTGATAAAAATCGCTGAAAGATTAAAAGAAAAAGGAGTATTAGCTCCCTTAAGAATTTTAACTTCCTATGGTGGGACAATTTCCCCTAAGTATAAATCACTTATAACAACTATGGTATCAGGTCCAATTGGTGGAATGATAGGAACTAAATTCATAGCCGAAAAATATGGGATCAAAAACTTGGTGTCTTCAGACGTAGGAGGGACAAGCTTCGATGTAGGTTTGGTAATGGAACGATATGTACCTACAAAATGGGAGAGTTCTATTGGAAGATTTATATTGAATATTCCTATGATTGCTTTAGACTCCATAGGCGCAGGTACAGGTATGTACGTAAGATATAATGACATTTCAGGTAGATTAGAATTCGGTCCTGAGAGTGCTGGTTATAAGATCGGAGTATGTAATGAGGAATCTGGCGTAGAAACGGTAACAATGACTGATTGCAGTTTAATATTGGGATATCTTAATCCTAATTATTTCCTCGGAGGAAAGATCTCATTAAATAAGGAACGAGCTTATAATTATATTGAAGAGCAACTCGCAGAACCCTTAAAAACAGACCCTTATGTTACTGCCAGAGGGTCTTTAGATTTAATAGAGATTAACATGAAAAATCATCTTAACGGTATGATTCAGGGCCTTGGATTCAGACCAGAAAATTACACTCTCATGTCTTTTGGAGGTGGAGGACCACTTCATGTGGCTGGATATTCTAGAGGATTAAATTTCCAAGAGATTTTAATACCAGAATGGAGTCCTGCTTTTTCAGCCTTTGGATGCGCGTGTGCAGATCATTCCTACAGACACGAAAAAACAATGGATTTAATAATAACTGCTGATGGGGGAATGAATACTTTTGTAGCTTCTATGCTCAACTCCACATGGTCGGAATTAAAAGATAATATTGCCAAAGAGTTTGAGAATGAGGGAAGGAATCCTAGTGAAATGGAATTCAGAGCTTCCCTCCGATTACAGTATCTTGGTATGTTTGACGACTTAGAGGTTCAAACACCCTCTGAAGAATTATCCATAGAATTCTTAGACGATTTGCAACGTTATGATTCAGCAGATCTGATTGAAATTACCAAAAGATATAACGATCTTTTTGAGCAAATATTCCGAAGAGGCACAAAAAGTCCCGAACTAGGATATCACATAACTAAAGCGATAGGGACGGGAGTGTTACCAGTTCCAAAACCTAAGTTACCAGAGCAAGAGTTAAGCGGAGAAAAGCCAGAAGATGATGCTTCTAAAGGGGATAGAGAGATCTTCTGGGATAAGGATTGGCATAATGCTTCGCTCTGGGAAATGAGTCTGCTAAAACCCGGTAATGTGATAGATGGACCTGCTGTTATCGAAGCTCCGGCGACTACTCTAGTGGTTCCACCCGGTTTTCGAGTTAAACTTGATAAACATAGAATTTTCCATATGGAGGTGTAAACAATGTCAAAAAAACCAATCGGATGGAATAGAAAAAGTTTAATAGAAATGTTGGAAGAAAGCGAAAAGTTATTTGAAGAAACAAAGCGTTATTACGGCATAGATAAGCTTACTTTGAAAGAAAAAGATCCCTTTAACTATGAACGTTGCTATGCTACTTTAAGAGGAGCACTTGTATCTGCGAGAGAAACTGCAATGCATGTTGCAGCTAGTCCCATTGTTAAAGAAATTGGTGAGCTATGCTTCGGTTTGTACACTCCAGAAGGAGATTCAATAGTCGTCTCAACGGGTATTTTGGTTCATGTTCATACTATGAGTGAAGCTATAAAATTCATGATAAGAGAGAATTACGAAGAGGATGTTGGAATTAATCCAGGTGATATTTTTTTGAACAATGATTGCTTGACGGGCAATGTACATACAACTGATGTACAAACTATTATTCCTATATATTGGAATGAAGAATTAATAGGCTGGGCTGCAGGTGTTACGCATCAAATTGATATAGGAGGTATCTCTCCAGGTCACGACTTATTTAATTGTGTTCAACGATTCGACGATGGAGTCTATTATACTTGTAGAAAGATAGGTTCTAACGATAATATATGGAAAGATCACATGATTAACGCTAGGAGAGCCGTGAGAACTCCAATGTACTGGGAATTGGACGAGAAGTGCAGGTTAGCGGGAAATCTAATGATCAGAGATGCTGTTTATGAATTTATTGAAAGAGAAGGATTAGATTATTACAAACGATTCGTTAGAGAGGCAATTGAGGAAGGGAGAAGAGTTATGCAAGAACGAGTGAAAGAACGGTTAATACCTGGAAGATATAGAGCTGCTTCCTTTATTGATGGACCGTTTAAAAATGAAGCTTGGCAACCTATTGCACAAATTGACAAGGTTAACAATCAACCTATAGAAATTGTAGTTAAAGAGGATGGCGCTTTTTCTCTAAGTTTTGATGGAGCGAGTGCGTATGCACATAATTCTACTAATTGCGGTCTTGGAGCGATGGAAGGAGGTCAGTGGGTGCTCTTAACCCAAATCCTGATTTATGGGGACAAGGTGAATGATGGAGCATATCTTGCTGTGGAAAAAGATTATCCATTAGGAACATGGTCAAATCCAGGAGATCCTTATCTTTCTTATCAGTGTCCTTGGGGTAATTTAATTCCTGCCTACACTGGAATGATGAAATGTTTGTCATATGGGTTATTTTCCCGCGGCTATCGTGAAGAAGTTGTTCCTGGATATGGTACTACGGGTGATGCGATACAAGGAGGAGGTATCTATTCTTCTGGGCCACTAGAAGGTAATAGATGGTCTTTATCTACGTTTGAGATAAGTGGACAAGGTTTAGGTGCAAGTGCCATTAGAGATGGTCTCAATTGGGGCTATGCTATGTGGAATCCTGAATCCGACCTAGGAGATGTCGAAACTTGGGAGTTATTTCAGGGTGGCGTACCCTATTTGGCAAGAAAAGTTAAACCAAATAATGCAGGATACGGTAAATACCGAGGAGGTGCAAATTACGAAGGTATAGCTTTAGTTGCTTTTTCAGAACAAGTAGATTTTTTTGGAGCCCGAGAGGGAATGTGCTTTCATGGATGTGGAGGTATGCACGGAGGCTATCCAAATCCAACAGGATATCGTCTCCATGCTACTCAAACAAACTTGAAAGAAATTTTCGAAAATCAAAAAGATTATCCTTTAGGCGATCCTGACCCGAGTAATGGTGAATTTGAAAGATTATTAAAGGGAAATATCGTAAGAAAACCCTATTGTGTTATTTACCCCATAACTCTCGAGAATTATGATCTTATTCACTATTCTGAAAGCGGTGGGCCAGGATATGGGGATCCTTTAGAGAGAAAATTGGAAAGCGTGAGGAAAGATCTTAATGATGGGATCTATACTAAAGAATTCGTCAATAAGGTTTACGGTGTAATTGCAAACTACGACGAAAGTAAAGAAGAATGGATTGTTGATGAAAAATCAACGAAAATCCGTCAAGAGGAGTTAATGAAGGAAAGAAAGGAAAAATCAATGACTTTTGAAGAATTTTGGGAATATGAAAGGAAGAAAATCACGGAAAAGAAGTTATACGAAGCAGTATTATTCATGTTCTCGGATAGCTTAAAATTATCAAAGAAATGGGCAAAAGAATTTCGAGAGTTTTGGAAATTACCTGATAATTACCAGATGGAGGTAAAATAAATGGTAAAACACGATAAAAAAACATTAGAAAGAATGATTGATGGAGACTTAACTTGGAATGAATTGAGACCAATCATTAGTGGAAGAAAAGATCCTGACAGATACGACATAATTCTTGAGATTTTGCAAGAACGAGTCCCGTGGAAAGAAAAAATAGTTTTGCCGCTTCATGAGCATTTATATATAGTGTCAAAAAACGGTGAAAGAATCGTTAAATGTGACTGTGGATACGAGTTTGGGGATTATAAAATAAACTGGAAAACAAAATGTAGGGTTAGAGTAAGGGATTCAGTTGATACAATTGAGGAGTTATATCCAAAATACATGGGGTGCGACCCTGATTGGGAAGAACTACGAGAATATTTCTGTCCAGGATGCTTTACATTATTAGATGTTGAGGCTGTACCGCCTGGTTATCCAACAGTATTTAATTTCCTGCCTGATATTGATACATTCTACGAGAAATGGCTGGGAAGAAAAGCCCCAGATAAATAAATTATAAATGATTTTCATTAAGAAAATTTAGATATACTCTTTTTGTTTTTAATTTTATTATTCTTTACTGATTTCTAATTTTCGTTTAAAATTTTAACATAAAAATCTAAAACTTAGTTTATAAAATATAAAAATTTAAAATGAGTCAAATTCAATATTTATACATAATAATTGTAAGAGTTATAATGTTTAAAGAAGGTCATTTAAATGTGTAAATGGTGTATGAAGCATGGCGCCGGCAAAAAATGGTACCTAAACTCGAAAAACTATATGGCAAAAGAGATTGGTGAAGAAGATTATTATAGGGACTATTTAACTGAACAATGGATGAACTTTGAGCAAGTTTTTATAAGAAAAATTAAAGGATTTTCTTCTATTGGTTTAGGGTATAAACTCAAGATGCCAATCATAGGAAAAATTTTACGTTCAACAGCGGAAAAAATGATCCATAGTGAAAAACAACATAGGAAAGCAGTAAGGGCGGATGGTCATTTTGGGCAGGTAATACCTTTAGAAGATGCTAAGATAATTATGTCTGAACTCGCTGCTGAACCAATTATCGCTAACTATTGCATGTGCCGATGGATGCAACGAGGAGATAAAGAACGATGTTGTATCAATTTTGGTGTTTTATCTGAGGTTATTGAAAAATTGCCTAGATTTATACCAAAAGAAAGAACTGCTAGGGTATCTCGTGAAGAAGCTATTAATCTCTTAGAAGAAAATAATGAAAAAGGATATATCCAGTCAGCTTGGTTCCAGCCCGTTCCATATGTTAACGCAATTTGCTCTTGTGAATCACCGGAATGTGGAGGATTAAGGCTTAGAAATGATTTCGATTTAAAAGCGGTTTACAAATCAGAATATATCATTCGATTAGATCAAGATAAATGTGAAGGATGTAAACAATGCGTATCACGATGTCAGTTCAGTGCAATACGCTTTATTCCTTCACAAAATAGAGTTATTATCGATTATAATAAATGTTTTGGCTGTGGTAATTGCCGGGATGCTTGTAAATTCGACGCTTTAAATTTAATTCCGAGAGAGGAATATCCAGGATTTACAGGAGAATATTAATGAGGTGACAGTATGAGCAAAACAAAAATACGTATCGATTATTCAAGATGTGGGGAAAAAGGAGAGATTGACCCACGAGATTGTACCAAATGTCTGAAAGTATGCGATCCGTGTGTATTTTTAATGCATGAAACCATTGGAGCTAAAGAAGGGAATATTTATGATCCACAAAATTGGCGCATTACACCAGTATGGCCATCTGTATGTATGCGTTGCTTAATATGTGTTGAAATATGTCCTGTTAAAGCAATAAGTATAAAATGGTAATCTTTTTTTTTTCTTTTTTTTATATTAAAAAATTATTAGGTCAATACCATACCTAATTTAAAAGTAAATTATTATAACCAATTAAATTCAATTTCTTATTATTGATGCAAATTTTAAAAATAAAAACTTAGGTTTGCTTACCAATGAATCCTAAAATCATAAGTATAGAATTGACTCCTTTATATGTCCCATTCAAAGAGCCCGTAAGGCGATTACTGGGAGAAACTGAAGGGGGTTTAGGGATGGCAATTCCAGCCGAAGAGCCGTGGTTAGGAGGAGATTTTGTTATTTGTAAGCTTATTGCTGATGATGGTAATGTAGGAATTGGAGAGTCATTTGTCTGGTTACCGGAGTCAGGTGTATTACCTGACCAAATTATTAGCGTTATAAAGCATGACTTGTATAGATATGTTCTAAGTGAGAGCCCTTTCAATGTTGAGAAGATACGATATAAAATGAATATCAATGTAGCATTAAACGAAGTTGCTAAAGGACTTTTAGATATGGCATGCTACGATTTAATGGGAAAAATCACAGGACGACCTGTACATGATCTCATAGGAGGGAAAACTATAGACGAGATTCCGCTCGCAGCACTTATACCACTTGCCGATCCTATATTAATGAGGGGGATTGCTAAAAGTTATTACAAACGAGGTTTTCGGACTTTTAGATTAAAACTTGGAAATAGTCTACAAGAAGATATTGAAATCTGTGAAATAATTAGACGAGCTTTAGGTTCTGAAGTAAATCTGCGCGTTGATTATAATCAAGCGTATACTAATCCTCATGAAGCAATTCGCGCCATTAAAGCAATTGAACCATTTGGCATTGATTTTGCCGAACAACCAGTACGCAATAACGACTATATTGGCTTAGCTTATGTACAAAAACGTGTAGATACCCCTTTAATGTCACACGAAGATTTTTTTACGTTGCGAGATTTTATTACATTAGTAGAGATGGGAGCTGTAGGAGTCCTTGGATTAAACTCCACGCGCCCAGGAGGAGTCACAAACGCCCTAAGAGCTTTAAATTATGCAGAACAGCGAGGACTTGGTGCTGTAATACACGATCAACCCCTAGGTATTGCTTCGGCTATGCACATCCATATAGCCGCGGCTAGATACCATTCTTTTACTTATGCCGCAGAACTCTTTGGGGACGAAATGATGGAAGACGATCTCATTACGATACCTCTGAATTACGAAGAAGGAACAGCTAAAGTACCTAATGGCCCCGGCTGGGGGATAGAACTTGACGAGAGAGCGTTAGAGAAATATGCTACAGCCCCTACTATAACATTAAAATAATTATATAAAAAAATTAAGGTTAGGCATTGAAATGAGTGAATTAACAGTCAAACTTTTTTACAATTGCATTATCTTAACGGTTGATAAAAATGACTCCAAGGCAGAAGCGATGGCTATATTTAAAGATAAAATCTTAGCTATTGGGGAAGAAATCAAGGTTCGTAATGAAACCTATAATTTTGAGGAGAATTTCAAAAGAGAGTTGGATAAAAATATCAGAGTAATAGAAATTGATTTAGGAGGAGCATGTATAGTCCCTGGTTTCATTGATGCTCATATGCATCCTGTTGTTGCAATTTATTTTAAAACCCAATTAAATTTGAATAATGTAAAAAGTTATTCAGAATTAGAGGCAATTTTAAAAAAAGAAGATAAGATCAAGGAGAAAAATGAATGGATTTTAGGTTATGATCTAATGGAACAAAGATTCGAAAATCCGGATGACCACATTTTTCCAGATAGATATAAATTAGACGAATTCTGCCCCAATAGACCAATTATCATTCTTAGATATGACGGGCATATCTGTTCTGTAAATTCAATAGCATTAGAGAAGATAGGTATTACTAAAGAAAATATTAAAGATTTCATTCCAGACTCAGGAGAAATCCAAAAAGATGCGGAAGGAAATCCTACTGGTGTGTTTACAGAAGAAGCAACTACATTTGCTTTAGAAAATGCTGCAATACCTAGTAGAGAAAGATTTTTAGAGGCAGGTAAAAATTTTTCATATGAATTAGCATCTTTTGGGATTACGACCTGTGGCATTATAATTCAATTAGGCGAAATGGGAATTGCGGGAAAAATAGGGCGTTTAGAATTACCATTTATAAAGTATATGATTACAGAGGGAGTAATCGAGCAAGATTTTGTTTTTTATTTAGCAACTGACAAACCTAAGAAAATTAATAGGATTAAAAGATCACTTTATGAATTATTTGGTGAGGATAAACGGTTTACCATTGGAGGTCTGAAACTATGGGCTGACGGGAGTTTTGGAGCGGCTACGGCGTGCATGTTTGAACCTTATACCGATTCACCTGAAAGAAAAACTGGATTTATGATGATAGAAAAGGATAAGCTCTATGAACTCTTCAATGAGGCGTATAAATTAGGTTTTCATATAGCTTGCCACGCAATAGGGGATCGAGCAAATAGAATAGTCGTTGATGTTTTCAGAGATGTCCTTAACAAGAATGAAAAAAATGAATTAGTAAGATGCAGGATTGAACATGCGTCCCTTCTTAACGAAAAAATTTTGTTAGATGCTACAGATCTTGGTTTAATTTTCGTTTGTCAACCTTCATTCATAAATAGCGAATATACATGGCTCGATAAACGGTTAGGTTATGAAAGAATCAAGCATGTATATCCATTTAGATCAATAATCGATTCAGGGATTGTTTTAGCAGGAGCTTCCGACGCACCTATCGAATCTGCTAATGTATTAAAAGCATTTCATGCTTGTGTAACGAGAAATGGTTTTGTCCCCGAACAAACGATCTCAATTTCCGAAACTCTCAGAATGTTTACTTATAATGCAGCATATGCTCTCGGACAAGAAAACATAAAAGGAAGCCTTGAGATTGGAAAATTGGCAGATTTTGTGATTTTAGATCAAAATATTATGACTCAACCATTAGATAAACTAACAGACATTAATATAATGGCTACATATCACCGTGGGATTCAGATTTTTCCATTGGAATGATTAAAGTTTTTAAGAAATAATCTTTTTAAATAAATAATAGGAGAAAATAAAAAGAATGAGTAAATTAGATAAAAAAGAGAACTCCGAGTATGGTTCGTCTACAAAAATTCATACATCTTACGCTCTCGGGAGTTTCTTCAATGATTTTATTATTACAGTCTTAAGTATGTGGGTTTTTAAATTTTATGAGACAGAAGTTTTCTTACCTATTGCATTAATAACTTTAGCAGTTATTTTATATGGATTCTGGAATATGATTAATGATCCTATTGCTGGTCATATTTCTGATCGAAATATCCAATTTATGAAGAGCAAGGGTAAAAGATTTACTTGGTTCATTATAACTGCTATCCCGTGTTCCTTACTTTTCTTCTTTATTTTCACACCTCCAATAGGCAACGATATTATTATCTTCTTGTGGCTTTTAGCAATCCTATGCGTTTTTGACACGTTATTTTCATTTATGACCATAAATTGGCAGGCGATTTTTCCTGACAAGTTCCGTTCACAGAAAGAGCGAACTAAAGTAGGCGGAATTCAAATACTTTTCTCCCTATTTGGATTGACGCTGGGGATGGTAATTCCATTGCTTATCATTACCACTGGATCCCCTGGAACTAATATAGAGTCATATGTTATTGCAGCTTTATTAATAACAATAATTAGTACAATCACTGTATTAATCATGATACCTGGAATGCGTGAGGATAGAAATATGATAGATCGTACATTTATATCAGAGAAAAAAGCAGAACATGAATCTTATGTTAAGATATTGAAATTTGCCGTTAAACAAAAGAATTTTATGGCATATCTTTTTGCATATCTCGCACAAACAGTTGTTATGGTACTTTTGCTTGCTTCTATCCCTTATTGGGCTCAGTATATAACTGGGATTGATCCTATCGATGAAATTATTCTGTTATTAATATTTCTCTTAGCAAGCGTGTGTTCAGCTCCAATTTGGATAAAAGTTGGTAGAAAGTATGGAAATCGAATTGGATATATGTGTGGGACTGGAGGATCCGCTATTTTTTTAATAATTGCTATGTTTGTTACAGACTTTTGCGGAATAATGGTATGTATGGCTCTAATTGGGTTCTCAATGGGGGCGACATGGTCGTTGATATATCCTACTTTCTCAGATGTTATTGATGAAATTGTAGTTGAAACGGAAAAACGAGATGAGGGAGTTTATTACGGATTGAGAACGTTTTTCGGTCGCTTTTCTATTGTAATTCAGGCCTTAACATTCGGAATAATACATCCGCTCACTCGTTTCAATCCAGACGCATCAACTCAATCAACTCTAGCGCAGTGGGGAATTCTTATTGGTATGTTTGCAGTGCCGGCCTTCTTTTATTTTATCGGGTTTCTTTGTATGTGGAAGATATATGACCTTAAGCCCAAAAAAGTTCAAAATATTAAAAAAAAGTTGAGGGAAATAAATCTTTAGTAAAAATCTTAGCTGTCTTTAATTATTTTTATAAAAATTATAGGTAAGTATAATCGTTTATATAAATATATTAACCTTTAAGAGTTCTCATCATTACCTATTTATTAAATATAAAGCTTCTGCTAATTCTTTAAATGATTTTACTACATTATCTCCTGTTAAAGCTGAAGTTTCAAAATAGACAAGATTAAGTTCGTCAGCGAGTTTAAATGCTTGTTCTGCAGAAACGACTATTTCGTTATGGAGATCAGATTTATTTCCTAAAATGAAACCGCTTGGCTTTTCTCGACTATTTACATATTTCATGATGTCATTATACCAGTTTTTGATATTATTAAAAGAATCCACATTAGTTAAATCAAATACCAATAGAATTCCTTTTAGGCCTTTATAAAAAGCAGTTCGCATGACATCGAATTTCGCTTGTCCAGCGAGATCCCATATTACTAATTGAATATTAGAATCTTTTAAGCGTATGACGCTATCACTTACATGAACACCCAGAGTAGATATATATGTCCTTTTGAACGCATTTTCAGTGAATCTAAGGATAAGGCTTGTTTTACCTACCATGGGATCGCCAACAACAATTATCTTAAATTGGTAATTTATTACTTCCTCTTTTCTTATTTTCTTTTCAGGAAACTCTTCTGTATATTCTTTTGTACGTAAATCTTCCAAGATGTTTAAAATGTTTATACGAAGTTCTTCGATTTCTTGATAAATATTTTCTCTATTCGTTCCAAACTCCTCTAATTTAATGATTTTTTGGGCAAAATGATTAAACGGAATGTCAAAATGTTCCATCCCTTTATAAAAAATGACATCATTGAATTCTTTAAATAATAGTGTGATTATAGTAAATTTTACACCTCCCCGTTGAGTTTCATCTCTTATTTGTATATATTTAGAAATTCCTTTTAAATTCAAAGAGGGAAATGGAAGCACAACTAATGATGCTGGAATAAGTCCTTTATCGGCTGCGAGAAGAGTACTGGTTTTTATGCAGACATTCATTTTAGTATCTTCAGGAATATTGGAAGGAATCCACAAAATAGGATTTGGTCCTAGAGTATCATCAATTTCACTATAAATAATCCCAGCAATTAGATTTTCTTCCATTTTTAAGTTTGTTTTTATTAATAATTTGTGTTTCTGATAGTTAATAACGATATTAACAATAAAAATTATCTGATAGAAAATAAAAATGGAAAAAGAACTAATTTAATAAATAATATTTAAATAGAAAAAAATCTAAATTTTAAAACATTAAGATATAATAATTACATCTTTGAATGGTGTCTTATTATAGAACTGTCAGATTTAACTCCATTCGACATACTTCAAGGAAGTTTTAGTTTAACTTTTGTCGTTATATCTATCATTTTGGGGGTAGTTATTATTTCAAAATATTTTGAAGTTAAAACGAGAGAGTATATCTTGCTTGGAATTGGCATGATAGGCATGTCAAATCCTTGGCTACCCGATGCGATATCATTTCTTATGATTATTTTTCTAAACTCAAATTTATGGCCCGAAATAAGTTTTATTATTGGTTATGCATTCCTTCCTTTCGTTGTTCTATGTTGGTTAATGGCTTTTACAAATTTATATTATGAAGAAAAACAAAAAATAACTCTAATTATTTTTTGTATCCCATTTAGTATTCTGGAAATTTTCTTTTTTTATTTGCTCTTTACAGATTCAACACTAATTGGAACATTTGTAGGTCCATTCCAAATAAGATGGGCTTTATTTATGGAGCTATTTTTGTTATGCCTTATTGCAATTGTAATTATAACGGGAGTATTATTTACTTCGCAATCAATCAAGTCAGACAACCTTGAAGTAAAAATTAAAGGTAAGTTTTTACTTGTCGCATTTATTTCATTTACGATTGCAGCTATTATTGAATCCCTATTTCATTTGGACCCAGTTACAGTAGTTATAACGAGAAGCATTTTAATATCAAGTGCAATTGAATTTTACATAGGTTTTATCTTACCTAAATGGATAAGAGGTTTTTTTCCATCTCTGTCCTCTAAAGAATAAACATAGAAAAATAAAAGATGCTTCTCGTTAATCTCAATATTAATCTTTTATAGTTTCTAAGATTGAGATTATTCGGTAAATTGTTGTTCTCGAGGCAAATGGGATATTCGGATCTTGGCTGAGATCATCCACTAAATATAAAATATTACTAGCCATTATCCCAGGAGTATCTTTCCGTTCATTTATAATACTAATTCCTTGTTGAGCTATTCTTTTAATATTACGTGGTACTGACCTGTCGTTTATCATGCCATGAAGCAATGTTTCGACATTTTTAAAAGAGTTTTCAATTTCTTCACTAATTTTTTTTGCAGTCATTAAAAAGACACCAAATGCTTTGTTTTCAGTGAATAAAATTTAAAAACTTCTTAAAAAATTAAATTAAGAGACTAATTTATTTTTTTTGATTTTACGAAAATATTAAAAAAATGAGTAAAGTTAATTATCGAACTATTATATTTTTATTTAATAAATTCCAAATTTACGAATATTTTTTTGTATCAAGGGAATTTCTTTCCCGAGTTCTTTTAGTTTATCGTTATATTTAGCGTAAAAATTTTTAAATTCTTGATTATCTCCTATATCTATATCTTTAACAAAATCAGAAGATATATTTTGAATTTCATTAAAAATATTATCGAATTTTTCGCTATATTCAAGAAGTTTAGGATCTACATTTTTCAGCTGTTTTCTTGCTAAATTATGCAATTTTCCTCTTGGAACTCTCATTCTCTCAATCAAATCATCACATTCATTTACTAGTTTATACGCATGACCTTTATTTTCATCCTTTATTGCCTCAATAATCTCAGTCCTCCAGGTATTAATTCTCCCTCTAGCGTAAGTATCAAAATTCAATGAGATGGAATCAATTCCTTCTCGAACTAAAAATCTAAGAAATTCAGGGTCGTCTGAAGGGGCTTGACCACAAATACCTACCTTTTTACCATGTTCATGAGCTGTCTTAATCAAATGGGAAACAGATCTCCTTATTGATTCGCTGTTAGTCTCGTAATTATATTGTTTCGCTAATGGAAGTAATTTTTCATTATCTCTTCCGCATCCATAAACTAATTGAGTTAAATCATTAGAACCTATAGAAAATCCATCAAAATAATTACAAAATTCATCGGCACAGATTATATTCGATGGGATTTCCGCCATCACATATAATTGAAGACCATCTTTTCCTCGTATCAGCCCTTCACTCGCCATAATATCAATTATTGCTTTAGCTTCTTCAGGAGTACGGCAAAAAGGTATCATAGGTATAATGTTAATTAACCCCCATTCTCTAGCTTTTTTAATTGCTCTTAGCTCTAAAATAAATGCATTTTGAAAATCATCTGAAACATACCTAGAAGCACCTCTGAAGCCCAACATAGGATTATTCTCATCACCTTCATAGATCCAGCCACCAATTAAATTTGCGTATTCATTTGTTTTAAAATCTGAAAGTCTTACTACGCAAGGTGCAACATTGCCGTTTGGCAACTCTTTCCAAACACCAGCAGCAATAGTCGCAATTCCTTCAGCTAATTTCTCAACATAAAATTCTTCTTTATCGTCATAACCAACAGTTAATTCTCTTATTTTATCTAGCGTTTTTATTAATTTTCTAATTTCTTCGTTAAATGGATCTTTATAGTATAAGTCGCTCTTTTTAATATTTTCAATCTTATTTCTTTGTTCTAAAAGAATGTCATATCTCATAACCAATGCTTCAAAGTCAATTAATGCGTTTGGATGTATTTGAATCTCATCGTTTATAATAAATTCTAATCTTGCTAAGCCTGTACCATCAGGATACTTACCCGAAGATAACGCACCTTTAGGAATCCCTAAATTAACTAAAACTTGAGTTTTTGTTCTTGGAAGTTGAGCAAATTCTATCGTATCATAATCGTACTCCACAGCTTTAAGCCATATCCTTGGCTCACCTTCGCTACAATCAATTGTTACGTTCTCAAGTCCATCACGCTGCTTTTCTTTCATAATTTGAATAAGATTATCAGCACCGACAATAGCAGCAATACTTAATTCTCTCGAAACAATCGCAGCATGACAAGTTGGGCCTCCTCTTTCAGTTATAACTCCTCCTAAATTCTGCATGTATGATGTCCAATCAGGATTAGTCTCTTCTGTAATCAAAACATCTCCTTCTCTTAATAAATGAGCGTCGTCAATAGTCTCAATTACTTTAGCTTTTCCATAACCTATACGTCTACCGATTGCCGTTCCTGAATTTTCTACCAATAATCCTTCCTCTATTAATTTGTCAGTATTTTCGAGTAAATAAAAAATTTCTTCAGTATCACCTTTTTGAGAGTGAACTGTTTCAGGCCTTGCTTGAACAATATAAACTCTATCATTATTGCCTAGCGCCCATTCAATATCCATTGGCATACCATAATGTTGTCGTATTTTAATAGCGTTTTCAGCAAGGATTAAGGCTTGCTCATCAGTCAAACAAAATTGATTTTGTTTTTCTCCCGGTACCGGAACTGTTATTGTACCCACCTTTTTTTCAGGATCAAAAATCATCATTTTTTCCTTCTTCACTAATTCAACGCGGATAATTCTTAATTCAGGCGCGTGTTTAAAAACAATAAACTCATCTCCTTTTTCAACACCCTGAACAATCAATTCTCCAAGCCCCCATGTTCCTCGAATTACTACTACACTACCGTTGCCACTATCTGGATCTTCAGTAAACATTACTCCTGAAGCTTTTACACCATCTAAACCACCAGCCATCTCCTGTACTCCAACACTTAACTTAACAGCAAAGTGATCGAATCCTGCTCTTTCTCGATACATAGTAGCTCTTGTAGTAAAAACGGAAGCCATATCCTTTAGAACATACTCCAATACTTCTTTTTCTCCTTTTATATTTAAATGGGTGTCTTGTTGACCTGCAAAAGAAGCATCGGGTAAATCTTCTGCTGTTGCTGAACTTCTAATGGCAAATGTTGATTCTTCTCCAATTTTCTCAATTAATTTAGAATAAGCATCTAAAATTTCTTCCGCTAAACTATCAGGAATTTTTGCTTGTTCAATAATATAACGAATGTTCGCACAAATTTTATCGAGTTTTTCAATTGATTTAAGATCTTCCTTTTGTAATTCTGCAGAGATTCTACCAATATCCCCAGAAATTAATTCTCTTAGTGTTATTTCCTTTCCTTTAATAGTAAATTTATTAGAATCTAGTACATAATCGAAAGCATCAGCTGTCACAGCGAATCCTAAAGGCACAGGAATACCAAAGCTTAACAGCTCGCCTAGTGAAGAATTCTTTCCCCCCACTAGTCCGACGTCTGAGCGTCTTAATTCTTCAAAAAATTTGATATATTGGTAGCTTCTATCACTCATTACAATTCAATAATGAGTTTTATTTTAATTTAAAATTTTTCATTCTATAAGTTATTCATTAAAAGTTATTAAGAAAAATAAGTATTACTTTAAACGATTTTTTATTTTTAATTACATTTTTTTCAGATACATTTAAATATTTTTGAGATTCTATAATTTTATCAATAAACTAATCTTTATTACAAAAGAGGTGGAATATATGGGAGATTGGTATGAAGAATGGTACGGAAAATTCATCATCTTGGGTATTGCGTTGTTAATTGGCGGTTTAATATTTTTGTTTGTTGTTTACCCCGCTTTTTTCTCTAATGTAGCCATTTTATGGTGGATAGATATAATAGGGCTTATTGGAGCCGCAGCCTTAGTTATAATTGGAATTATTGGGGCAATAGCAGATTAGCCAAATAAAGCACCATTTAAATAATTTTTACATATTTTTTTTAAACTTTCATAGTCTATTTATAATTCCATTTTAAATAAGAAATATTAACCTTTAAAATCGGGCAATCTTAATTATATTACAAAAAAACAAAAAAAAAGAGAAATCAAAAAAATGTCGACAGATTACGCTACCGTAATTGAAAATTTAAAACAGTTAGAACCAGATATAGAGGACGTAGCGATTATTGAAGAAAGGGATAAAGTTGTATATTCAACTCAAAATTGGAAAATCAGTGAAGATATCAGTAAAATTATATCGCTTTGGGAATCTTTGTATGGGCAGTCCCTTACATTGTCCGGTAAGAAATTTTCAATTCTACAAATTACTCCAGAAAGACTAGTCGCAACCTCGATACAAGAAGGTCATATTGTGGGAGCAAGAGATGAAGATCGAAAAATTCTTGCAAGTGTAAAGCCCGAAGGGAACATGTTTACTGCTTATATGGCAACAGCAAGAGCACTAAAACTAATGAGCTCTAAAGAGCCTTATTTGGCACCAGACACACAGTTAGGAACAACATCTATTCCGAGCTATTGGGATACACCAAAATTAAGAGAAGAACTAATGAGAGGCGTTATAGATTTCTTTAAACAGGGTGCTAAGCTAGAAAAACCAGATGAATCATATATAAAACGTAGAGAAAAAGAAAG
>JBHLQY010000005.1:0-57284 GCA_048883105.1 Candidatus Thorarchaeota archaeon
ATTTTCTTAATTCTTATTTAAATATTATATTAAAAAAAACAGAGTACAAATTTATGGCTGATTTTAAAATAAAGAAAATTAAATCAAGGTGGATTTTAGATTCTCGCGGAAATCCTACGGTAGAGACTGATGTGTATACTGAAGATGGTTTTGGAAGAGCGGCAGTACCTTCAGGAGCTTCAACAGGTGTTTTAGAAGCACTTGAATTAAGAGATGGAGGAAAATCGTTTCTAGGTAAACATGTTACTAAGGCTGTATCTAATGTAAACGAGATAATCGCAAAAAAATTAATAGGATTCGATGTTATGGATCAAACAAAAATTGACGATGAAATGATCGCCATTGATGGCACCGAAAATAAAAGCAAATTAGGTGCCAATGCGATATTATCTGTTTCGCTTGCTGTTGCAAAATTAGCAGCAAAATTGGTCAATAAACCTTTATTTGCTCATTTATACGAATTAAGCCATGGTAAATCTAGAGAAGATTATCTTTTGCCTCTACCATGTTCTAACGTATTAAATGGAGGTGAACACGCGGGGAATAATTTGGCAATCCAAGAATTCATGATATTACCAATCGGAGCAAAATCTTTTTCTCAGGCTATACAAAATATATCTGAAGTGTATCAGACGCTTAAAAACCTTTTATCTAAAAAATATGGGAAGCCATCCGTTAATGTTGGTGATGAGGGTGGATTTGCCCCAAACTTATCTTTGACTAAAGATGCTATTGATGTTATCATTGACGCAATTGAAGAAGCAGGGTTTTTGATTGGAACCGATTTTGTATTAGGAATGGATGCTGCCGCTAGCGAGTTTTACGGAGATGATAATTATTATCATATTGATGGAAAAAAATTAACGGAGGGAGAGTTATTGCAATATTATTTAGACTTAATTCACGATTATCCTTTAAACTCAATTGAAGACCCCTTTGAAGAAAAAGCGTTTAGTGGCTTTACACATTTAACTGCAAAAGTTGGGGATTCAATTCAAATTGTAGATGATGACATTACGGTTACAAATATTAAAATTCTCGAAAAGGCAATTAAAGAAAAGGCAGGGAATTCCCTGCTACTTAAGGTAAACCAAATAGGAAGTTTAACAGAAGCGATTAAAGCTGCTAAAATGTCTTTTAAGAATGGATTTAACGTAATGGTTTCACATCGTTCTGGTGAAACCGAGGATCCTTTTATTGCTGATTTGGCAGTTGGACTCTGCACAGGTCAAATAAAGACAGGAGCACCTTGTAGAAGCGACCGATGCGCAAAATACAATCAAATTCTTAGAATTGAAGAAATATTAAGAAATAATGCAAAGTATCCAAAAAATTTCGATTCTTGGAAAGGATTTCAGTAAATAATAATTATTTTAACTATTTTTTTCTATTTTTTTCAAGTATCTATAAACATTTACATTAACTCTTTTTTTCTTCTGGGTGTGAAACCTAAACGATTTTTCAAGAATCATAATAAACGGTAGAACATTGTCTACTTTCCAATTAAACTTTTTTATGTATTTAAGAAGAAACTTATGAACATTTTCACTTGCAAGGTGGATAGAGTAAACAACATCTGAAAATGAAAAGGCTTTCTCTAAAAAGATCCTATCAGCAGTTTTATGCTGAACTCCAAAAGGAGGGTTCATAATTGTTGTTATCTTCAGATTCTTAGGAATTAATAATTTAGAGATTTCAAGATACTTAACTTCGGCACATATAGGAAAGATAATTTGTTCAAGGTTGAGATTTTTTATATTTTTTTTTAATATATGTAAAGCTCTCCAATCCTTATCTATACTTAAGACGCAACCAGCTTTCAATAAAGCACAAGCTATAGATAATCTACCCGTTCCAGCGCCAAGATCAAAAATTAACTTGTTTTTTATATCATCAAATTCGAAACCAGCGAAAAATACAAGATCTACAGCACACGTAGCATCTATACTATACTGTTCTAATTCTATTTTTGGCTCAATAAAAGTTTGGGTATTTTGGAGGATAGAAATTAAATCCTTTTTGTTAATTTTTATATCCGCTCTATTACAATTAATTATGCATAAATTTATTTATGTTATTTAATAATAATTACTTAAAATAGAAAGATGTTATCCATAAAAGATTTATGGTAAGAAATGTGAAAAAAACAGCGAAGAATAAAGAGATTGTTGTTACTGGACAATATTTAGGAGTCGTTGAAGAATTTCTGCCAGATGAGCAATCAACATACATTAAAGAGGGGCAAATTTTTGCCACTAAAACAGGTATGATTTCAATAGACGAAAAAAAAAGAGAGATTGAGATAAAAACACATCAAGAAAAAGATAGAAAAACTGTAAATGTAGGAGATATTATTATCGGAACCGTTGTTTTTTTGCGTAAATTTTCTATAGGAATTACTTTTAATACTATTAATCGAAAAATTCATTTTAATTCTTCTTATATGGGAAATATTCATGTTTCTCAAATATCTAATAGATATATAGAAAAAATTAATGATGCTTTTCAAATTACAGATATTATTAGGGCGACTGTGATCAATAAAGACGCTAATGAATATACATTAAGTACTGTAGGTAATCATTTAGGTGTAATACACTCTGACTGCTCGATCTGTGGTCAAACCCTGAAAAAAATCGGATCTAACAAGTTAAAATGCGGTCTGTGTGGCAATTTTGAAAAAAGAAAACTCGCAAATGACTATGGAGATGTAACTCATCACTTGAGGTTATAATTTTTTTAATTTATTATCTAATAATCAACTTATTGTGTTTAAATATTCAAGTAGGTGTTAACAATTTTTGCCTAGAGCCGGAAAAAAAGTCATTCAGTTCTACAACTATAATGGAAATTTGGAAAAAACAGTTAAATTTCTTGAAAATATTCAAAAAAAAGTAAATTATATTAATCTAAACGCAACTGTCAATGGCAGAAGCATTAAAATCACATTATATGGCTCAAAAGATCTTCAACACTTGGCGTGTGAAAGATTAAGGGACTTAGCAGAGATATATCTGTCTTAATTGCTTCTAATTTTTTAATTTACCAAAAAACATTTATTTTATTATACATTAAGTTTGACAAGTTCAAATAATTTAGAGTTGTTATAATGGCTAAGAAAAAGGCTAAAAAAGAACCAGATGAAAATTTAGAAGATGATTTTGGAGATTTAGAAGAGGAGGAACTTGAGATCCTTCTCCCTAAACTAGTGAAAAAAACACCTAAAGACAAGTCTGATACAGAAGAAACTATTTCAAACGCTTCAGATGTAAGTGAAGATGAATATGAAGATGAGATAGAATTTGAACTTGAAGAAAAGCCAGAAATTCCTGATTATAAATATCTCAATCTTAAAATTAATAAAGTTGTTGCGGAAAATGATTACGAAATTGAAGTAATTGGGCAATCGCACGGATTTTGCAATATTTTTGTTAAACATCTCTTAAATATCGAAGGTGTAAATATCGCAGCGTATAAAATAACAGGATTAGAACCACCAAAAATTTATATAAGGCTTGAAGATAAGCATAAAATTAAAGATATTTTATATAAAGGAATTGAATCACTAAGGGAAGAAGTTGTAGAAGTGGAAAAACTCTTCCAAAAACTTATGTAAACTTAATTACTTTTTTGTAAAAAGTTTTTAAGAAGTTATAATTCTACTTATCATAATGGCTTATGAGTTTTTAATTGGGGATCTTAATCGAATTAATTCTCAAAAGAGTATTGGAACTGATAAAGGCTTAGCTAAAATAGGAGATGCCATCGTTAATTTAGCATATTCCGTGGCAAAATCAATATATTTAACAAAAAAGAGTTTAAATAAAGATAAAATTTTACGTACTGGATTAAAAGTTAGTAAAAGAATTTTATCCAATGCTTTAAAAAACGCCGATATGAAAAGTTTTGCTAAAAATAGGGCTGACGCTCACGATCTTGCTAACACTGTAGAATCCATAATAGCGTTTATCTGGCTAAGTAATAAGATGTCCATAAATGAAATTATTGATTTTTTAACCGATAATTTTTCAGGACCTTTAGAAAGTAGGATTGATGAGATACGTAGTGCGACGACGGCCTTTACAAATTTTCTAATTTATACAAGAAAATATTTACCTCAAAATTGAAATATGAAAGAATATCCTATAACTATCGGATTTGATGATGCGCCCTTCGCGCTTAAATCGACTTCACAAAATATAACTCAGTTAATAGGCGTAATTTGTCAAGGGAAAAGAATGGTTAATGTGGTTAGAAAAGAAATTAAAATCGATGGTCAAGATGCGACTGTAGCTTTAATTGAACTCACGAAAAAAAACGAAAATCACGTTCAATATATATTAACTGATACAATAACATTTGGGGGATTTAATATAATTGATTTAAACGAAATTTACAATGAAACAAAAAAACCTATAATTGCTATTACCGAAAAAGAAGTTGATCTAGACTCAGTTAATAAGGCTTTAATAAAAAAATTTCCTCATAATTACGAATTAAAAATTCAAAAAATAATTAATGCAGGAAATTTATATGAGACTGAGATTGAAACTGCCGGGGGTTTATCAAGGATTTATTTTCATTCTAAAGGGATTGAATTAGATGAAGTAGAATTGTTATTACAAAAAGTGTGCATTGATTCGAAAACTCCCGAGCCTATTCGCCTTGCTCATATAATAGGAAAATTATTTTAAGAATGTAAAAGAGTACAATTACTTTAGAAAAAAATAAAAATTCATTCTGCACTCATCTCGTATTCTAATATATCGTGCATCCTTTGACGCAAATCAGTACGAATAGCGCTCATTCCATATGTCTTTACGCCACCTAATTTCTTCTGAACTTCTATTTCACTTAGAACATTTGGAAGATCTTGTTTATTCGCTATGGCAATGATTTTTGCATTTACTGCATGGCGCGAAAATCTTTCATAGAGCTCTTTACTTTTAGAAACATTCTCTTCTGTTGAATCGGTAACTAACACAGTTAAACCTGCCCCTCTCAAAAAGTCTTTCCACATAAATTTGAATCTTTTTTGTCCGCCAAAGTCCCATAAAGACACTTTGCCATAATGAGCTAATTTTTCTATTTTAATCTCTAATCCAATAGTTGGATCCCTCCCTTTTTTTACCTCCTTACCTTGTAATAGAGTCAATAGTGAAGTTTTTCCCACTCCAGATTCTCCAATAATGCATATCTTGTTTTTAATATGAATCATTTTCAATCAAGTCTTCTATTTGAAGATATGTTAATTAGAAAACCCAAATAATACCTCAAAAAATAGAATAATATTTAGATATCATAGAGGTGTTATAACTAAATTTAAATAATAAATTTGTTTAAGGTGGAAACTAAAGTTAAAGCTACTAATAAACTAATATAAAAAGACAGCAACCAAAAAAAATAACGAAAAATAAAAATAATCTAAAAAAAAAATTAATTTCTTACGCTCCTGTCTCCAAATCTTTGACAATTCCTACTGCAACAGTTCTCCCCATGTCGCGTACCGCAAATCGGCCCATTTCAGGAATCTCGGTATATTTTTCAATACACAATTTTTTTATTGGAGTTAAATCTACAATTGCGGCTTCATTTCTCTTGAGGAACTTAGGATTATCCTCTATAACGGCACCAGTTTTCTGATCTAATTTTTTAACAAGACTGGTAAATTTTGCAGCGACCTGTGCTGTATGAGCGTGAATAACAGGAGTATACCCTTGAGCAATAGCAGTTGGATGCCAAATGACAATGATTTGTCCCGTCCATTTTCCATCTGGAGTAATAACTGTAGGTGGGTTGTCAGGATGTCCTAAACAATCGCCTCTGCCTGCGTCTTTCATGCTAATTCCTCGGATACTGAAACCAACATTATCTCCAGGCTCAGCCTGAGGGATTTCTTCATGATGCATTTCAATCGATCTAATTTCGCCTTTAAAACCAGTTGGCATAATAATAATTTTATCTCCCTTCTTTAAAATTCCAGTCTCAACCCTACCAACGGGAACTACGCCAGTTCCTTTAATTGAATAAGAGTCTTGGATTGGAAGTCTTAAAGGTTTATCGGTTGGTTTTGGAGGAATTTCAAAAACATCAATAGCATCAATCAATGTTGGTCCTTTATACCATGGCATTTTATCGCTAGGTTTCGATAAGTTCTCCATGGCAAGACCACTACATGGAACAAATGGGATCTTTTTTACTGGAAAACCAATGTTTCTAAGGAGATCGGACACATTATCCACGACTTCATTAAATCTATCTTCTTTATAATCCCAGACGTCAGCTTTATTAACTGCGACTACGAGTTGTTTGACCCCTAAAGTCTGCGCGAGATAAGCATGTTCTCTTGTTTGTCCATTTGCAGCAATGCCTACTTCCATTTCCCCTTTTTTACCAGAAACGACTAAAATTGCTGCATCCGCTTGCGATGCCCCTGTAATCATATTCTTAACAAAATCAGCGTGACCTGGAGCATCGATAATTGTAAAGTATCGATTTGGAGTCTCGAATTTTCTAAACGCAAGATCAATTGTAATTCCGCGTTGGCGTTCCTCTTTTAATCTATCGAAAACGAAAGCGTATGACCATGATTCTCGATCATATTCTTTTGCGAGTTTTTCAAGCTCTCTTGCTTCTCTATCTGTTACTGCCCCTGTTTCTATAAGTAATGCACCCATCATTGTTGATTTGCCGTGGTCGATATGACCTATAATTACTAGATTTAAATGTTGCTTGTCAACCATTTTTTCAATCAATTTCCATATTTATTTTAAATATACAATTAATATACTTAATTTTTAATACCTAATAATAATATCAATTATTATTTGATAATGAACTTAAATGATCTGGAATTTAAATTCTTTACTATATTGGAAAGATAAAGGATTGTCTAGGGGAATAAATAGGAGATTTTGTATTTAATGCATTTTTCTTTTTTTTTTAATTATTTCGTTCTAGCTAATTAAATGCAATCCCTTTAAATCATCATATAAATCTTGCTTATTTTCTCTTAGCAATTGAAATATTTCTTTAATTTCTTTTCTAAAGTTAATTGTTTTACCGCTGTCGGATAATTCTACTATTACTTTATCTTCTAAAAATTTTTTAAAAACAAGCTCTATATTATTTATATCTATACGAGTTTCTGTAAAATAATCTAATAAATGATGAAGATAATATGCTTTAATATATAGATTCTCATTGCTAAATTTTTTTTCTTTATCCATTAGGTAAAAATATTTTAGCTGACGATCAATTATTCTCTCATTTTCATTGTAAAAATATTGATCTTCTTTATCATACATACTGTAATGAGAGCCATAATCTATGAATCTATTTACGACAATCGCAACTAATTCATCAATTCCAGCTTTTTCACACCATTTTGTGTGTACGATCCAATTAGGTATTTTTAATCACTTGATAAGTATTTAAAATCTATAATATCTTAAAAAAAGACTAAAAATAAATTTTAAGTTAATCAAGATAATAAAGATAAAAAATTATAGTACTTTATAAAAAATTAAGGAATGTACAAAATTTATTGTAATAAATCTATACAACATAAAAAGTAATGGTTCGTTCAAGAACAAAATTTCCAAAGGAAGGAGAATTCATAGTCGGAAAAGTGACTGATGTTCATGATCAATATGTTTACGTAGACTTAATAGACTATGAAGGTTTAGATACGGATGACGTTGCGAGAGGTATGATTCATATTAGCGAAATATCAAGCCGATGGGTAAAAAATATAAGACAGCATGTAAGAGTAGGTCAAAGAGTTGTGTTAAGAGTCCTGCGTGTGGAACCAACAAAGGGACACATTGATTTATCTTTAAGAAGGGTGAATTCGGCTCAAAGAGAAGTTCGAATGAAGGAATGGAAATATGCCTTAAAATTCGAAAATTTATTACAATTTCTAGTCGATGCTAAGAATTTAAGTTTTGATTATGCTTACGAGCTAATTGGATTTCCCATATTAGATAGATATGATTCTTATCAAGAAACTATTGAAGAACTTAAAGAAAATGGACAAAATATCTTAAAGGATATAGAAAATATTCCTGAAGATGTTAAAAAAGCTTTCTTACAGATAATTAATGAGAATATTAAAATATCAACCATTAATATTGTTGGAAAAATTCAACTTTCTTATAATGACGAAAATGGAATAGATCTAATTAAAGAATCTTTAATTGAAGCCAAAAATATTATAAAAAATCCAAAAGAAACTAGAAATTTAAGCATTAGTTATATCGCAGCCCCATATTATCGTCTCGAAATCATCTCGAAGGATTATCTAGATGCCGAAAACATACTTTCCGAGGTTTTAGAGGTTATTGAAGCTAAAGTGAATAAATTTAATGGTACATTCAATTTTATTCGAGACTAAATAATTTCTCTTTAATTTTTATAAAATGACAAAATACCTTCAAAAATGTAAGAATTGTAGTAAATATGGATTAACTAATCCAGATTTAAAATGTAGATACTGTGGAGGTGAATTGATAAATCCAAAGCCACCAAAATTTTCATTAATCGATAAATATGGAAAATATCGATTAAAATATTTTAAAGAAGAATTCAAGAAAAAAATCAACTAGGTTCGATTTTTTCAGCAAATTTTTCATTGAGAAGTATTTTCGCGTTTTTTGAAGGCATACAAGCAATATCTTCTTTTTGGAATGGCCCATAATTAATGAGGTCAATACCAACTAAAGGAGGAGTTTTCTTTAAAAATCTGATTAAAACATAATCGAAATCATTACCTTTGGTTTTCAAATATTTTTTAATATCTTCAATATCACTTATTTTGTAAGATTCATCATCTTTACTAGTTTCTATTTTTCCATTTTCCTTCAATTGAAACATACTTTTAATTTCTTCTTCTTTCACTTCTTCGTAAATCGACATAGCTTTAACTTTTTTATATCCTTTAATATCGCTTACTACATTTCGATAAAATAATTTCTCAGCTTGTAAAAGATTGTCAAGATTAATTTCTTGTAAAGCTAACGCAGAATTTATAATTTTTATTTCGCGAATCTTTAAAAAGTCGTTAAATAGGAATTTAAAATTTTCTCGATAAGAGGCTATTATCTGGGATTTTATTTTTTTATTTTCTCCGTAATCTTCTTCATTTAATAATTGATCATTAAGAATTTGAAAATTTCTTTTAAATTCGGTAAATAATTCTTTAGTTAGATGAGTTAAATCTTTATTCTTAAATTCCTTAAGCCAATATTGATATAGCTTCTCGTATTCGTTTTTAATATCCATAAATAGAGAAAATTTATTTTTATTATGCATAAGAGGTATAGAATAAATTTATTATTAACTTATACAAATTTAGCAACTTCTTTACAAAGCAAAAATACGGCTATATGATGAGGCACTTCAACTACATCTCCTTTATCATAAGGACCAAAAGTTTCCCCCTTTATTTTAGTGGCAGGTATCTTAGACTCTATAATCTCTATTTTTTGCTTGATATCACTATGAAATACTATTGGATCCAGACTTTTGTTATTTTCATTAAGGGGATTAAAGGTTTCAAGCTCTAGCAGTTTCAACTCTTGAACTTTAAATCCTGTTTTACCGTGTAAAGTCCCAGGATATCTAATAAGTCTGTGAATATCGATTGTAACCGGTTCATCAATTTTAACTCCTATTTCATGAATAATCCCTCTTAGAAACATTTTCCACGTCTCTAATCCAAAACCTTCGATAGACCATATATTTCGTTTATTACTTATAGTATCTAAAAAGTCATCCTTGTAATTCATAAAACTATTGATTCTATTTTCAGGTATTCCAAAATTTTTCAATTTAGAAATTAACTCTGTATGGGAAGTGTTTTTCAATATATCTTCAATTTTACTAGTAATTTTTTGAGCCCATCCCAAATTATTTTTTGTTAAACCATAAATCGTTTGGCTTACTTGATTAAGGCCTAGGATTTCAAAAGAAATATTGTTTCCTGAGATATAATCAGCAATTTCTCTTCTGGCTTCACTTGGTAAAGATCTTATTTGTTCATCCTCAACTTTGAGGTGGTATCCTCTATGTCCTGAAAAAGCAATTTTTATTTGCTCCTCTTTAATTCCAAAATCTGGGAATAAGAAGTTATATATTAATTTGATTATCTCTTTTTTAGCAACTTGAAGACAATTTTCGCATATCCAATTAAGAGTTTTGAATTTTGTTTTACGACATTTTGGACATTTTTTTGGCATTCCTTTACCACTTGTATTGCATTCTCTACAAATCCAGATATCGTGGTCGTCTTTGCAGGGAGTATAGAAGTGATCTACATCTACATCAATTATTAAATCACAACCCTGGTATTTTTTTTTATTCATATCAAGATTATCTGGGTGTAAATAAACACCACCACTTGAATAAACATGTCTTGGTCCATTTTCAATGAGATAAGTCAAAAACGTATCTGGATTCCTAAATCCCATATGTCTAATCATAATTTGTTTATCCCACGGAATAAATCCAAATTCCCTATGGTGAAATAAATTAACGTTAGAGATATTAGATTTTTTCTCCTTATAATAAGCTTTAAAGGATCGCTTTAAATAGGTCTTATCACTCATTTTTGTTATTATATTAATTATAAGAATTATTCTTATTTTTAGATGCTCTGTATTCCTTAATTCGAACATATGCTAATGGATGTGCTAATTTCTTTCTTTGATTGGGATCACTAGAACCGTATCCTTCTAAACATAACTCATCTTTAAATTTTTCAGCTATACATAAATTTAATGATTTCAATGTAGAACATTTGTAAGGAGTATATCCTTTCTTTTTTGCATATAATACTTGATATTCTGTTTTTTTTCTGTCAAAATCTGGTAGAGTTGAAAAAATATTTACTATTTTATCTTCAGGGTAATTAAGGGCAAGTAAAAACCAAACAAGAAACAGTCTTTCATTATGATTTAGGTTTTGTCCTTCTTGTGCTTTTATAAGAATTTCTTTTATACAAGGTGGATAACTATTAAATATATCTTTTATTTTTCTAAAATCAATATCAATAATTTGTACAAATTTTTCTTCTCGTATTGCCCATTCATTTAAAATATCTTCATATAAATCCTTAAACCTTTTAATCTCTAATAAGGTTTTTTTAAAAGCTTCTAATGCACTTCTATTCGCTTCTTGTTCAATTAACACTCTCTCACGAACATATTCTTGCAATAACCGTGCTAGCTGTTTTTCTTTAACAAAAATATAACCGTTAGAGAGAGAATTATTTACTAATTTTCTATAATCATCTCTTAATTTTACAGCTAATTTTAAATAATCTATATAATGAATTTTAAATTTAGTTGCCAATGTCTCTTGTTGGTCTTTAAAGACCTTTCTTCCAAATTCCCAAGGTTTTTTACTATATTTGATGTCTAAATTTAAATCCTCACAGATATTATAAATATTAGAATAATTTTCATTATCTATTTCTTTAATAAATTCTCTATAATTTATTTTGGAATATAAATTTGCAATTCTATTATTAATAATTTTATCATCTAAGATATAGAGCAAAATTTTTAGAATTAAATATAAGTATATATTTAATCGATCAATTTCATAAGCCGTAATCTCTTCTAGATTCTGAAAAGCTGCTATAAACAAATTGTAAAGTCTTTCATAAATAATTTCACAATGATCACCTTCAAAAACCTCTGATATAAATTCTAAAGGTGGTTTAGAAGCAAAATCTGAATAAACATCTTTTAGCGAGGGAAGCCAGGGATAATGATAAAATAATTCAATTGAAATGCTCAAAATATTAAATTCTCCACTTTCATAATTATTAATTCTTTATATAAAATGATGATTTCATATTTTAATAAACATAGAGCACATTGATTTATTAATAGTTATTATTTATACATCAATATTATATACTACAATTTGATGTATGATAGAATTAAAAAAATGGTGTACTTTATTTTAAATTAAAATGATTTTATAAAAATTATTGAAAAATGTTGAAAAATGTCTGGATATATTGGTAAAAAGATTAGAATGGAAAGAATCGTGAACAGAGAAAATCAAAAAACTATAATTATCCCTATGGATCATGGATTAACTGCAGGACCTATAAAAGGTATTGAGAAAAATTTAGGAGAAATGGTAAATAAAATCGCTTTAGGGGGAGCAAATGCCGTTTTAGGACATATTGGAATCCCTTTATATGCCCACAGAGGTTATGGACCGGATATTGGATTGATTTTACATCTGTCAGGCTCAACTTCATTAAGCCCTGAATCAAATTATAAAGTTTTAGTAAATACTGTTTTAGAAGCGGTTAAATTAGGTGCTGATGGGGTATCAATTCATATAAATATTGGGACAAAATCAGATCCAGAAATGCTTGAAACTTTAGGAAAAGTCTCAAGAGAATGTAGAGAGTATGGTATGCCACTATTAGCTATGATGTATCCTAGAGGAGAAAATATAGAAGATGAGTACGATGTTGAGGCTGTTAAGATTGCTGCCAGAGTTGCCGCTGAATTAGGCGCCGATATTGTAAAAACAAACTGGACTGGTGATCCTGACTCTTTTAAAGAAGTAATTGAGGGGTGTATGGCTCCAGTAATAATAGCAGGAGGAGAAAAAGCAGGAATTAAAGGGATTTTGGAAATAACTAAGCAATCAATAGATGTAGGAGGAGCAGGTGTAGCTTATGGGAGAAATGTTTTTCAGGCAGAAGACCCAACCAAAGCGGTAAGAGCCTTATATTTAATTGTAAATAAGGACTATGAAGTAAATGAAGCTATTAAAGAAGTAGGACTTTAATCTTTTATAAAAAAAAATGCTAATTTTTTACATCTATCTTTCAAATTGACAACAAAAAAAGTTAATTAAAATTCATCCATATCCTCATCTTCGTCGAATTCAGCTTCTTCAACACGTGGTGCAAGAAAGTAGAATAATTCGCCACCTTCAAGCAAATTAAATATCATTTTTAAGGGATGATCTGTCTTTAACGAAATCTCTAATTTTTCTGTAATTGAAGCTATTTTTAATATAGCTTTTAAGAAAGTTAGAGAATAAGCCCCACTACTAGTGCCATTAATATCCATTTCAATCAGTTCATCAAGTTCAAGCTCGTAATTCATCTCCCCTATTTGCCCAGAAGAACTAAAAATTAATCCCTGATCTTCAATTGATTTCATATTTAAAATTTCAGAATAAATTTCAGCGTCTTTTATTGCCTCAACTAAAAAATCTGGATCAATTACCCATTTTGAAGGATATTCAATATTTAATAAGTTATCCATTGGAATCTCTTCCATATCGATATCTAATTGTGCCAAGCTAAACGTCCGAGTGCGGGAAGTCCCCTCTCTTTGCATTTTAATTCTGATCTTTTGGTCTTTCTCGTTAAATTCAATTTCCACAGAATCATTAGCAGCACTTCTTTTCAAAATCTTATCCAAATCATCTAAATTTAATCCAACTTTAGAATCTTTACTACATTTATACTCGTCAAAATCTCCTTTTTTGATAGATAGTTTTAACAAACAAATTCGACTTGGATCCATTGCCGAAATTGTGAATTCTTTAGGCGTTACTCTAAACTCAGTTTCATCAATAATACTGGCAAGAGTCTCTACTATGCCTTTTAAAATGCGACTATTTTCTAATTTTAAAGTAAAACTCATATCTCATTAGCTCTTTTATTTAAAAACTTATTGCGTTAATTATCACAATATATTAATATTGTTTTATTGCCTTTCTTTATTAAATTTAATATTATTGATTTAATAATACCTAATTTTATTTCTCGAACAAATAATTTATATCTATTTAAAATTTTCATTTGTATCTTTGATATAAAAATAACAGCAAATTTTTACTTATTGAATTAATTATTTATATTCGTCTAAAATTCTAAAAAATATATATTTTATAACATTTTAAGGACGTTATATTAAATGGAAAGTCAATATGCGAAACAGAGAATAATAAGAGATATAAAAAACGATGATGTTCGAATCCAAATTACTGGTTACATTAAAAAGATTGTTGATGACAAACATATAGTTTTAGACGATAAGACGGGTATAATCAAAACGAATATTGAAGATGTAGAATATAATTTTAAAGAAAATGATTTGATCAATGTAATTGGGAATTTGATTATAATTACAAGTGGTGAAAAAGTACTAAAAGCTGATATAATTCAAGATATGAATAAATTGAACTTTGATTATTACCAAAAATTGTATGAAATGAAAAAAGATCTTGAATAAATGAAAACGAAAAAATAGTTCTAGTTTTTAGGAAAGAACCTCTAATATCTTTGTAAGAATTCGAGCCTTGCCACCAGTAGATTGGAGCAGTGTTTTTCCACAGACTAAGCATTCAACGTCTGTAGCTGAACAGCCGAAAATAATTTGGATATTTCCACAATTTAAGCATTTAACTCTTAAAAATCGGCTCTTAGGTTGTGGAATTAGTTCTTTTGTTTTTTTTGTTCTTCCCATAACAACTTTACTCCCAAACTTCTAATTAAACTTCTTGTAATTCAAGTCTTTTAACACGATAGGACTTAGCATATTGCTTCTTACCACATTCATTACATTCAAGTATTGGCGTTGTCTTTTTATTTATTTTTGCATTTCGATGAAAAATTTCTTTAGGAAAAGAACCATAACCTTTCTTCTTTTTTTCAAATCTCCTCTTTCCATGGGCTAACATACTTTCTTTCCCTTTTTTATAGATACTCACATTATGCTTTACATGTTTTCGACAATAAGGACAATATCTATTCACAGATCTTGGGTATTTCAATTTTCACATACCTAAGTTAAATTAATGAATTAGTTAATAAATCATAAATTTTAAATTTTATTTATTTCGCATTCTGTATACGTATTTTAAGCTTCTTTACTTTTGGGTCTTAAATATAACAAAAAGGCACCGATCATTAGAATAATCGCAGACCCATGCGAGAAAAAAGAGAAAATCGTGAAAAATAAAAAGATTAATAACAAATAATTTAAGCAATTTTTACATAATTTAAATAAAAACCTTTGGAAAAGAGTATATATGTTTAAAGAGAAATTTAGCGAAGGGATAATAAGTGCTAAACAATTTAATAGGGAAGATATTGAATATATCTTGAAAAAAGGCAAAGAAATGATTAATACAACAAATTCGAATATTCTCAAAGGAAAAATACTTGCCACATTATTTTTCGAACCATCTACTCGTACTCGGCTTAGTTTTGAATCTGCTATGTATAGATTAGGAGGAAATGTAATTGGTTTTCAATCAGGAGAAGTATCTTCAATTAAAAAAGGTGAAAGCCTTGCTGACACTATAAGGACCGTGGAAAATTATTGCGATTGTATAGTTATAAGACATTCAATGGAAGGGGCAGCTAAATTAGCCTCTAGATTTGCTAAAATTCCTATTATTAATGCAGGTTCAGGTAGCGGTGAACACCCCTCTCAAGCGTTACTGGATTTATTGACTATTAAAGAAGAATGTGGAACCTTGGATGGATTAAATATTGGAATAATGGGAGATTTAAAATATGGGAGAACAGTACATTCTCTATCAATTTTATTATCAAATTTCGATGTAAACATTTATTTTATAAGTCCGAAAGAATTAACAATAAGGAACCAAGAAAAGGAATATTTAATTCAGCGGCAACTCAAATTTAAAGAAGTATTTCAATATAGGAGTTTGTTAGATATATTTGATGTGCTTTACATGACGAGAATTCAAAGAGAAAGATTTATTGATGTGGAAGAATACGAAAAAGTAAAAAATGTCTATATTTTTAAACAAGAAGATCTTAGAAATACCAAGAATACATTTATTCTTATGCACCCTCTCCCGAGAATTACAGAAATTTCTGCGGATGTAGATAATTCAAGAAAGGCAATATACTTCAAACAGACTTTTTACGGTTTAAAAATGAGAAAGGCAATATTAGCAGAATTAATTGCTGATTAATTAATTAAAAATGCATTTACACTAGACTGTGTTAAAATTTTTAAATGTTTTTTAAATAATACATTATCAGAATTAACTGAATTATTGAATATAATTCCCCCTTCAATTATTTTCTCAAATTTTTTAAAAATTGAAATTTTTTTCTCTAAAGATAATTTTGAACGTTTTCTTATTATTCTGGGTGAATAGAAATTTCTGCTTTTATTTAATTCCTTTATTCTATTATTTCTTTCGAAATATTTGTCGCTATGAGGCTGGCTTAAAACGTAGCATTCATTTTCATTTTCATTTTTTTCTTTAATTTGTTCATTCAAAAGTGATAAAATTTTTAAGGCAAAAGTTTGACTTGTTTTTATTCTATCGAGTTCAATACCACAATGATTTGTAATAGCTTCATTTAATCCAAAGAAACTAACAGATTTTAACGAATTTTTACTCCAATTTCCAAAATCTGCCCCGAAAAAATGAGATATTAAAGTTTCCCAATTTTTTAAGGAATTCAATTTCTTCTTAATCAAAGATTCTTTATATTTAAAAAATTCAAATACCGAATTTAATCTATCTTGTAATAAATCACAAAATGAATCATCGTTTTGATTTGCCTCTAATGAAATTAAATGTAAATTAATCAAAACCTTATCTAAAATAATTTTTATCTTTAAAAATTCATTTTCGTCAGAATTTTTAATTCTAATAACAGTTGAATTCAGTAAATGTGATTTGTTTGCGTTATAAAATATAATATTATTTTTTGTTATAGTTGGATTAATTTCACTTAAAATGAAATTTTCTATCCCTGACTGTGTATAATCAAATAAAATCAATGGAATTATCTGAAAACTATCTAAATTTGTTCCATTCTCAATATTTTTAATGAAAATTTTATCAGTTTGAAAACTAGGTAAATTTTTATCTTTTAAACCTTTTTTGTTTTTATAAAGAAATTCCAATGATATGTGTGATCGTCCATCTCCATAATTATTACTATATCTTAAAAGTTTTGAGGTCAAAATATTAATCAAGAAATTTGCATGTTTTTTATTACGAAATAGAGAGATAAAATCTTTATTAAAACTCCCTAAGAGTAGATCTTCAGAAATATATGGTTTAAAGGCAGATACCAGTTCAGCGAAGTTTAAAATTAATTTAATATAATCTCTTGAATTTTCTAATTTTATTGAAAATTTATTAAATAAATAAGAGATGAGCGTCTTGGTATTGAGGTATATGCTTAATGGTCTTAAACTCCAATAGTTAAGATTACATAAAGCTATTTCTCCTGATAAATAGAGATCAGCCAAGTGATTAGGCAACAGATTTAATAGTAAAAATTGCTCTGAAACATCTGAACCCGATATTTGGATGAATCTTTCTGGAGAGATTTCTTTATTTTTAAATAATTTAAAGGCTTCATATGGAGGAGTCCCTAATCGCGTTAATCTATGCCTCACATGTTCTAAGCCTTTTTCTAGAAGTATAGCATTTATATATTCACGCATTAAAGGCGTTGTCATATATTCGATTTTTGTCTTAGAAAGGCGTTCTTTAACTTCATTGGCAATGGTTTTAGCTAAATATTGATCTAATTCGCCTTCTTTAATCAAATAATTTATAATCGTTTTAAAATCAAAAACTTCTTTAGAATATTTTGAGGTCCTAATCATTGCAACCTTGTTTCGATCATCTATAAACTGTTTCATTGTTAAAATTATTTTTAAGATCTTCTTACCAAGTAAAGTAATGAAATATCCTTTATCAGAAGACGAGATTAAACCAACTTTTTCCAACGCTTTCAAATGGTAAGAAAAATTGACAGAATTTTGATTCGTTTCTAAAATTTCTTTTTGAAGCGTAGAAAAAGCTAATAAAGATTCATTATTTTTCAACTTCTTTAAAATAGCTATTCTAATACGTTGACCGAGTGTTTTTAATAGTTTTTCAATATTTTTGTCTTTTTTGTTATTTTTGTCGCTACTCATCTGTATGTTATTAGAATTACTTAGATCTTTTTGATAAATAATACGGTTAACAAGTATATAAATATAAACAAATTCTGATAATATATGCGTGATATTAAAATTCAGAAAGAGAGGGATGATTAAATCTTTGAAATAATTTATCGTGCAGATACGGCAATTCTTTCAATTTCATCTTTTCTTTTTACTGCTCTTGATTCTTGAGAGTTTCTTGCCGCCATAATAAGTTCTTGTGATATATTTTCCTCAAAATTTTTTAAACTTCCACTACTTCTTGCAGCAATTGCTTGAGTTAAATATTTAATAGCTAAATCGACTCTTCGTTGAGGAGCAATATCTACAGCTGATGCGTAGGAAATTCCTCCCATCGCAATTCTAGTAGTTTCTTCTCTTGGAGATGTATTGATTAAAGCGTCTACTAAAACTTGGATTGGATTTTGTCCAGTAATATATTCTATTAATATAAATGCTGTTTTAACGCTTTTAATAATTTTACTTTTTTTTCCTGAATTGTAAGAGCTCTTATGACCTTTTATTTTTCCAGCAATAAATCCTGGAGAAAGTAATCTATTAATAAACCGTTCAACAATGGAGACTTTTTGAGACTTCCAAAACCTTTTATGCTCGTGTTTTCCAGATGAATGCGGTATAATAATAGGTCTTAAATTAATATAGTTAATTAATGTATCGTCTTTAACTTCTATATCATTAAAGGACCAGAGATTAAATAGTTTTATTTCAGTTTTGCTTTTACTCATAATTTTACCTTAATGGTTTTTCTTTCTTACCAGTTAATAAAGCTTCCAAACTCACTCCATTAACTTTAACAACTTTCCATCTTACTCCTGGCAAATCTCCAACAGCCCTGCCCTTCGCACCACCAATACCTTCGACAATAACTTGGTCATGTTCCTCTATAAAGTTTAAAGCTCCATCACCAGGTAAAAACGCAGTTATTGCTTTGCCATTTTTTTTCAACTGCACTCGTACACATTTCCTAATAGCAGAGTTAGGTTGTTTACTTTCTCTTCCGACCTTCTGTAAAACTATACCTAAAGCTTGGGGTGCTCCTTCAAGTGGGTCTGCTTTTTGTCTTAATTTGAGCTTTTTCCTTTTATATTTCGTTTTAGACCATCTAAATTTCTTACGAGTTTTCTTTAACTGCCGAGCAGCATACAATCCTTTAGGTTTGCCGATACTAAAACACCTAAATTTTCAAGTAATAAAATAATTACAATAATAAGAGATATATTTTCTTAAACTTAAAATTTTCGAACTAGTTTGAGAATAAGATTTTTGTTCAGTTTCTCAATAAGCATTTTTTGTATTTATTATTACATTGTCAACATCGAAATGCCTAAGAACTAATTCCTTAATTTTTCTGATCATTGACCCATCCTTTCCAATAGCTTTTCCGCGATCTTGAGGTCGAACCGTGATAATAACCGTTTTCTTTTGGTTTTTACTCTCCTTTATTTCAATATTTTGAACTTTTATTGAATTTTTTGTCGTATTTAAGATAAATTGGATGAATTCTTCAAGATCCTCAGAAAAGGGAATTACATCAATCTTCTTTTGCAATTTACTCATCAAATCTTTAACGTGCTCTCCATTTTTTCCAATTGCTTTTCCAACATCTTGCTTTTTTACTAAGAAAATTATAATTTCCCCGTAATTTTCAGGAGATTTAAACACCAAGCAATCTTTAATTATGGCACCAGAGATATTATTAAAAAGTGAAATGAGTTCCATTGAAGATCTGTCAATCTTAATATTTTTCTTTAACATTTTTTAAATTTCCAGTGAGACATTACTTTTAATTTGATTTTAACCTTAATAAATCAGAATCTCCAGGATCAATTATACCCATTACTGAAATCATATAGGGTTTAGCACAAGCTAATCCCAGTTCCCAACTAGAACCTTTATATTTATAAATGAAAACTTTGTTTTTCATAAAAGAATTATAGTAAAATAATTGATTTTCTAATTCTTTAGGACAGTTATCAGCAATTATTAACATTTTAAATGGATTTTGCCTTAGTTCTTTTAGTACCTGCTTTTTACCAAAAATGATTTTCCCAGTCTTATAAGCAACTTTAATATTGGTATCTATATCAAATTCTTTTATTTTCTTACGCGATATATCCATTTTACTAGCAACTGGTTGGCTTTTCTTTTTTTTCCGTGCCATTTCTTTTTCCGTGCCATTAATAGTTGTTATCTACGTTAATTAATTAATAAAAGTATATAATTATTTTAATTTTTATGTAAATTTCTGCTATTGGATTTTTTTTTTTAATTTCTAAATATAGAATAAAAATTATAATAAATTCATTTTTTCTTTTTTAATATCTCTAAGTTAGCGTCAAGATCGAACATAATCTGAGTGCGACCTGTTCCTATGGGACATACCTGTCCAATTATGACATTTTCTGGAATGCCAAGCAATCTTTCTTCTTCTCCATATAATCCAGCATCGAGTAACTGATTTACAGTAACTTCAAACGCGGCTCGAGCAAATACGCTCGATTTGGAACCAGAAATGCCATGTCTACCAATTGATTGAATAGTACCAGTTGTACACATCAAATCTGATAAAATTAGAAGATGGCGTAAATCTACATCTAAACCTTGTTGTTCTAGCACTTTTTGAGATTCTTTAATAATCATATTTCGTGCAGCTTCTATGCCATATAATTTCTCAACTTCATGAATATGATTGGAAACCGTCCTTGTCGCATCTACTCCATCAATTTGAACTACTCCTTGAAGATTTGTGCCTTCCGTCTTAATTACCCATTCGAGATTATCATCAGATGGAGTTAATAAGCCTCTTTTAACACCTCTAATACCCTTAACTACTTTTTTTAAAATTTTCTCCCGCATTTTTTGAAGGCTTTGCAAATCTTCAATACCGGGGTCAATTATCACTGAATTTCCTTCTCGTTTAATTGTGCCCTTCTTTTTGTAACGTTTTAAAATTTCAGGAATTTCATCGATATCTATTCCTTTCTTCTCACAAATCTCAGGTATTAAATTTATCACTATGCTCCAGTTCACAAAATCTAAATCTACATCATGAGTGATTTGTTCTATCCTAATTTGCTCAATACGATTATGAACTTTTATTGCTGTCTCTTCAGATTCACTAAAACCAGATTCTAAAAATATTTCCATTTGTGGCGTACTAGGAAAACGTCTAGCATCAACAATCTCGATGAGGCGAGGAAGTCCTTGAGTTACGGAGAATTCTTCTACGCCTGCGTAATGAAATGTCCTCAATGTCATTTGAGTTCCAGGTTCACCAATTGATTGTGCTGCTACAGTTCCAACTGGTTCTGAAGTTTCTACAATTGCATTATTAAAATTAATGTAAATCTTATTTAATAAATATTCTAACTGTTCTTCCTCTAAATCTTCACTTTTTACTTTATCTCTAATTTTTTCAATTAAATCTTCTGGTATTCCATCATCTTGTAATTCTTTCAATTTTTCTTCTAAAATTTTAGGAGTGATTTTTACCATTTCTTAACTACCTCAATTTTTTTTAGCTACTTACCAATTTTTTCTTTTTTCCATTCTTTGTACGCTTTCGTTAATTTTCCTCTCCAAATAGCATTTTTTCCAGTCTCTTTTTTGTATCGCTCTTGTAAAATTTCATCATCTTTAGATTTTGGAACCTTTTTCTTTGGTGGCTTTTTCGCAGGAACCTTTTTCTTTGGTGGCTTTTTCGCAGGAACCTTTTTCTTTGGAATTTTCTTAATTTCTTCTCGTATTTTATTAACATCAAGCGATTTTGCTTTAAGTAATAATACATCCAAATTAACAGCATTGCCATGATCAGTGTGCATTGGATCTATACCATCATCTCCAAAATCATATTGAATAATATTTTTGTCTGAATTCCGGACAGTACCATCGTTCTCAATAACAAGGTCTTGAAGTGCATTAACTAATCTCCGTTGCATATAACCACTTGTGGAAGTCCTTACTGCAGTATCCACTAAACCTTCACGTCCACCCATTGCATGAAAGAAGAATTCTTCTGGCTTTAATCCATTTCTGTATGAAGAGGATACAAATCCTCGTGATTTGGGACTAAGATCATTAATTTTAAAATGAGGCAGTGTTCTTTGAGAATATCCTCGATTAATTCTTTCGCCTCTGATTGCTTGTTGTCCAACCACAGCAGACATTTGTCCTAAATTTAAAATATTTCCACGAGCTCCAGATTTTGTCATTATAACAGAATGGGCTTCATCTCCAATATAATGTGCTGCAATTTCCTCTGCTTTCTTACGAGCTTCAGCTAAAACTTGTCTAATTCTTAGTTCTAGAGTTTCTCTCATTGTCCGCCCGGGAGCTCTTTTCAATATTTTTGTATTATTATTATGAAAAGCTGTTATCAACCTGCCAGATTTTTTATTGGCTTCATTCAATATATTTTGAATTGCTACAAATGCTTCTCCTTTTACATAAACTTCATCTAAACCCATAGTCATTCCATTTTTGCGTATTACGTAGAGAAGCATTTTGGTTGCATTATCTAGAAATTCTCGCCCTCTTGCGTTACCATGATCTTTTATTATTCTTTGTAAAATACTATTTGATTGCATTGCTCCAAATGAATTTTCATCTATCGTGCCTGATATTAATTCTCCATTTTTAATCATTACATAAGCATCATAAGGACAATTTAATTCTTGACATTCTTCACCTTCTTTTGTATAACATTTCTTACAAAACTTTGATCTTACACGTAAGTTTAAATCATTAGGGAAAAGAGTGCTAAAAATTTGTTTGCCAGAATACATTGACTTAGGATCTGTTATTACAGGTTCTAAATGATCTAAAGTAAAATTAGGGTTACTCTCGTAGACTCCTCCTTTATATAACAATTTCAAAGTATCTTTTTTATTAAACATCGTATCTATGCTTGTGAATTGAAAAACGCTTGAAATAAAATCTTGAATGCCTCCTAATATTGGCCCGCCAAATCGAGGAGATAAGATATGTTCTTGAACTTTAAGCAGCATTTCCGCCTCTGTTCGAGCTTCTTCACTTTGAGGAACGTGTAAATTCATTTCATCACCATCGAAATCAGCATTGTAAGGAGGGCATACTGTTAAATTTAGCCTAAATGTTTTTCCATCCATTATTTTTACCTCGTGCGCCATAATTGACATTCTATGGAGAGAAGGTTGGCGATTAAATAAAACTAAATCACCATTATTTAAATGCCGTTCAACTGTAAATCCCGGCGCAATCATATCAGCAATTAATTTTCTATTTTTTACATAGCGGAGATCAATTCTCCTACGATCGTTCCTGATTATATAATTTGCCCCTGGATGTCTATTAGGACCATTCAAAATTAATTGTTTCATTTCTTCAATATTCCAATCGTTTACATTAGTTGGAATCGTTAAAATTTTTGCTACGTCCTTTGGAACTCCGACATCATTTATGCTTATATAGGGATTAGGAGATATAACGCTTCTCGCTGAAAAATCAACTCTTTTCCCGCTTAGATTACTTCTAAATCTTCCTTCTTTACCTTTCAATCTTTGAGTCAAGGTTCTTAGCGCTCTGCCCGAACGATGTCTAGCAGGTGGGATTCCAGAAACTTGATTATCAAAATAGGTTGTAATATGATATTGTAGTAATTCCCACAAATCTTCTACTATTAAGTGCGGAGCTCCAGCATCAATATTTTCTCTTAATCTTTGATTAATCCGAATAACATCGACTAGTTTATGAGTTAAATCGTCTTCGGACCGAATTCCACTATCTAAAGTAATTGAAGGTCTTGCGCATACGGGAGGTATAGGTAATACAATAAAAATAACCCATTCTAGTCGAGCATTTTCTGGTGAAATACCTAATATCCTCAAATCGGTGTCGCTTATTTTTTTAAGGCGCTCTAGAATCTCAATAGGTGTTAATCTCCGAGAACCTTTATTTTCCTCTTCTTCGTAAAAAGTGGTTGGTTTTTCAATTACTATTTTTTTCTTAGTTGCACTGCAGTGAGGACAAATTTTTGTTTTTCTCGCTTTTTTAAATACAAGTTTAGTAAAATCTTCATCTCCCTCAAAAAACATCTTTCGATGCTTTAATTGTTCATCCCAAAATCGCGTCTTATCCTCTTCTGAAAGCATTAATTTAGAACATTCTGGACAGATTGATCTTAGAACTTTCAAAACTTTTTTTGCATAGCCTACGTGAATAACAGGGCGGGCAAGTTCGATATGTCCGAAATGCCCCATACAATTAGAAACAAGATTGCCACAAGTTTGACATCTTTGACCAGGTTCAATAGTACCTAATCTCTGATCCATAAGTCCAGAAGGAATAGGTAAACCATCTTCATCATAAGTATCTGCTGTAATTATTCTTGCAGCAGACATTTTACGAATTTCATCCGGAGATAATAAGCCAAACTTAATTTTCTCAATCATTTTAGTTCGGCTAAAAGTATAACTCATAAAACAATACCATCCTATATTATTATTATAAATTGTTATTAGTTATTTCTCTATTCGATTCTATGTCTCGCAATCGAAGAAAATTCTCTCTTATACTTTTAAAATAATAAACAACGAAAGAATAAGTTAACAAAATTTCCACTGTAAATTACTTAATACTTCAAAAAATAAAAAATTTTTGGTTTTCGTATTTTAATTAGTTAGAAATTTGGGTATAATAAAGCGTAAATTAATGAAAAATTATTTTTATTTTTTTTTATTTAATTAATTTATAATGGATAAACTTGGAATAATCTTTAAAACTAAGATAATCAATTTTATTATTCAGATTTCTATTTTAAGCTTATTAATATATCTCTTTGATTATAGATATAATATAAATTTTGATATAGATATTTCAGATGAACGCAGGATTATTATTCAATTCATTGCTAATTACATTTTTTTTAACTTAAATGATTTGTCTAGTCTATTTTTTATTTTTATATCATGGATGGTTGTTTCTTTGATTCCAATTTTTAATTTTGATGATTATAAAAAATCTTATTCTATGAATTTAACAACATTTTTCTTTCCAAATTTCTTTTTTTACGTGTTCTTATACAGACATTCTCCAAATTATTTTAATTCACATTTCCAGATCCTTTTTACTCAAACTGTTTTTCTTGGTCTTTTTATCGCGTTTTTTTCATTAGGACTCACTTTTATATTAAAAAAAATTAAAATACCCTCTGATATAACTAAATTTGAAGATCTAAAGCTCATAGTACTAGAAAATAAAATTAAGTGTCCCTCTTGTGGAATTGAATATAATTCCATTCCTAAATATTGTTATAACTGTTCTAAAGAACTAATATTAGATGGTGTTGGCAATGACGAATAACAATAAAATTAAATCTTTGGATTTTCTCTTTAAACCTCAAAATGTTGTTATTTTCGAAGCAAAAGAGAAATTTTCTTATTTCGTGGAAGGATTTAAAACCCAAGGATTTAATTTAAACAATCTGTATTTAATTAACCCATCGGAAAAGGAATTATTTGGCATTAAATGCTATAAGTCTATTAAAGATGTACCAATAGATACTATTGATCTTTTAATCTTTACCATAAGAAGGGAAAATCTAATTCAATCTTTGAATGAGATTTTAAAACAAAAAGAAATAAAATTCATTCATTTTTTTACAGCTGGAACAGGAGAATTTGATGAATTTGGAAGAGAAATAGAAAATCAAATAAAAAAAATTTTAGATTCTAAAGAGATTAATACTCAAGCAATCGGGCCAAATTGCATGGGAGTCTATTGTCCAAGTGGAAAAAACGCGTATCTATCATTTTTTCCCACAGAAAGTGGAAATATTGGATTAATTTTTCATTCTGGTGATTTACATTCGAGAACAATAATATATGGAGCTATTAGATATAACCTTAGGTTTTCTAAGGGAGTTAGTGTAGGTAATTGCGTAAATTTACAAATCTCAGATTTTTTAGAATATTTTAACCAAGATGATGAAACAAATATAATATGTATATATTTCGAAGGTTTCACACCCTATAAAAGGTTAGAAGGAAGAAAATTATTTAATTTATTGAAAAATATTAAAAAACCTGTTCTATTTTTAAGAGGGGGTAAAACTCAGCGAGGTCAGTCAGCAGTGATAACACACACGGGCTCTTTGGGAACAGAAAGTAAAATCTGGCAAGCGATATATAAACAAACATCGCTTATTGAAGTTAGAAGCTCTTTAGATGAATTAATCGATTATTTATACATTTTTTACGAATTTTACAAAAACAAGAGTAGTTTATCGTTAGAAGAACAAATAAGTCTATATCCAAAAGGAAAAAGAGTTCTCACAATTACTTGGTCTGGAGGGATGGGTGTAATAGATGTTGATTGCTTAACAGGATTAGAACTTGACATGCCAATATTTAAGGGTAAAACGAAAGAAAAATTATTGGAAGCACATCCCAATTTTAAGGTAGGTTCTCTTTCCAATCCATTAGACTTACCTTGGATTTCATCATCGAAAGAATACCTTGATATTTGTAAAGCTGCAATTGCGGAAGATATAGATCTTGTAATGGTATATAAAGATGCAGATCGTCAGAATGACGAGCGCTCCAAACGGAGATATGATAATTTAATAAAAATAAAAGAATATATTGAGTCTTTAAACAAAATTCTTGTTATTATTATGCCTGAATATCCCAATAGAATTAGAACCAAATATTTTAAAAAACTTATTAAAGATGGTTTTATGGTATATCCTGATATTCGAAGGGCAGCAAAATCTTTTTTAGCTCTATATAATTATGGAAGAAAAATTAAAATCCTGAATAAGAAATAAGTTAAGGAAATTGGTTAATCATCTCCAATTTAATACTTAACTTAGGATATATGATTGTTATTGTCGTTAATCTATTAAAGGATTTTTGATAATTTTAAGGCTAATTTTAAATTATAGCCTCGATGAGAGATTAAAGCTAATAATTAGATATCTTATCTTATAATTTATGATAAGTATCAATAAAAACGATATAAATATAAATAATTTAAATTATACAAATTATATATCGGAATGTGAGATCTATCAATGGAAAGAGAGCAAATTTTTTGGAAACTCTTCGGCAAGAATCTCATAAGCTTTAAGAGATTAAAGAACGGTGAATTATTAGGTACAGGCCTTCTTAACCCACTTCTTGAAAAGATACGCTTATTGCGCTTGTTCATTATGCTTTATTATCAGAGTAAGTTTTATAAAAATTATTCTAATCTTGGAATGTGGAAGGGGAAGATAGTCTCAAACACGTTTGCCCCTCCAGTTGGAAGTCGCCCTATGTTTCGAGCGCTTAAAAATTTAATAAAGTCCTATTTAATAGGTTATCCTTTTCCTGTTGCAATGACCTTTGCAGTTACTTATAGATGTCAGTGTAAATGTGTTCATTGTAGCGCTGGAAGGCATTTAAGAAAAGATAGATCGGAACTCACTACAGAAGAGGCAAAAAAACTCATAGATGTGAGTCAAGATCTAGGTGTGACTATTATCGCTTTTACTGGGGGAGAACCCCTATTACGGGAGGACATTTTCGAACTCATTTCTTATGTGGATAAACGAAAGGCTTTACCCATTATGTTTACAAATGGTTTATTACTCACAAATGAAAATGTAGAAAAATTAGTCGATGCAGGTCTGTATTCTCTATTTGTAAGTATTGATAGTCCATCTCCTAAGGAGCATAATAGTTTAAGGGGGATGCCGGGACTTTTTGAGTCTGCTATGAATGGACTCCAGAAAATAAAATCAAAAGGAGTATTTGTTGGGCTCTCTTCTTATGCAACACGCTCTGCTACTATAAATGGAATGTATAAGAAAATGTATAACTTGGCACAAGAACTCGGTACTAAGAATTTGATCCTTTTTGATTGTGTTCCACCAGCAACTAATTTGAAAGATACAAGTGAGCTGCTTACCCCAGAGCAGCGTGAAGAAATTTATAAATTTTCTGCTGAGATATTCAGACAGAAGAAAGTTCCTCCTCTTTCCTCCTCACCGTGGATTGAGAACTCTGTGGAATCATATCTCGGAGGTATGGGGTGCCTAGCAGCAAATATTCAGTATTATGTTTCTGCTTATGGAGATGTTGCACCCTGCGATTTTACACCTCTTTCTTTTGGAAACATTCGTACTGAAACTTTAAAGAAGATCTGGATGAGAATGATACGTCACCCTGCCTTCAATCACAGAACGGTGTTTTGTAGGATGCAACATTCGAAATTCCGCCACTTTTATATCGATTCAATCCCTGATAATGCAATACTTCCGTATAGCATTAATAGGCTTCCGAAGGTGGACTATCGAAAAGAAAAGATTCTTGAAATATCAAAAAAAATACTTTAGTTAATATTGTCTAGTACTAAAGCACGCTTTTACCCCTTACATCCATCTGGGCAAAAATTAAGAATAATTGGAGAGATAAAATTTGAATAAAAATAGAAAAAAAAAAAAATTTTTAATATAGAAAAACGCCATCGAATGAAATAATTAATCCGAATTAAAACTTTTTATACTAAACCAATGGCGATTTTCATATCTGCTTGTGTTACTTTCTTTCTACCGGAGTGTTTAGCAATGTCAAGAGCACAAGTCGTCAAATTTTTGGCATATTCTTCTAACCAATCCATTAGTTTATCTACTGCAGCTCGACTAACGATTTCAGCTCCAGCTTTTTTCATTAGGGCCCTTAAAGGACTCCATGCGAATGCGGCCATTTTAACATTCCTCCACTAATATTTTTATTATTTTGATATTTTTTTATTAAGTTTTTACAACTTAATTATATTTTATTTAGTATTTCTTATATATAAATGTGTTGTTTGGTTGTTAATAATCCGAATGTTATCTTCAATCGAATATGGTCGACAAAAAAAAACCTTAAAGATAAAAAAAAAATTTTTTAATAGTTTATTCCGATCATTGGAGATGATCAAAAACTGAGGATTAATAAATCAGTTGTTGATCACTAGTTGGTAACTTCATTATAAATCCACGAGAATTTAGAATGCTAATGTATAAACTGAAGTGGTTAATAATTTTTCGAATTGTATAACGTGATAAATCTTAAATTTTGAGCTCCTATGAGCCCTCGATTTTAAGATATAATATCTGATAAAAATGATTTTGTCGCTGAGTTTTAGAGCATTGTTATATTATATTAATTTTGTTATTGGTTGGTTAAGGAACTATGTACAGAAAATCCTGGAATTTCTTTCACGATATCCCAATAATACAATTTCCGCTTATATTCGTCATTTTTGAAAACAATTATTTTTCATCTATTTTATTAATTCTTAAATTTATACTATAATTATAATGGAAACCGAAAAAGATATCATCCCTTTAAAAACTAAGATAAACTATGGATTAGGATCCTTTGGGCTCCAATTAACAACAGGACTATTCGGTGCGTGGACTTTAACGTATTACATTAAGATTGTAAAGATTGAACCCTTATTGTGGGCTCTTGCGTTTATTTTATATTTCGCATGGAATGCGGTTAATGATCCTCTTTTTGGACACTTATCTGACCGTACTCACACAAAATATGGACGAAGAATTCCCTTTATTATGGTTTGTAGCCCTTTATTATCCTTAAGTTTCATTTTGTTATATTTTACTCCTACAGAAAGCGAGCAATGGGTTTATTTTCTATGGCTATTGATTACGCTCATTGCTTACGATAGTTTTTTCACGATTGTAGGATTATGCTTTAATTCTCTCATGAGTGAGTTAACTATTGAACATGAAGAGAGAGCAGCTTTGAATTTATTTGCTGGAATAGGTGGAGGAATCGCGATTGCCATATCGTATGCCCTTCCTATTTTGTTTATTCAAAATATCCAACCTTATAGTCAAAATCGTCCAATTTTTTTAGGTATTGTAATATTAATAGCAATTTTGGGCGCAGCATTTTTAGCATTTACAGCATTCGGAATTAAAGAACGCCCTGAGTTATTACCGGATGAAAATGAGAATCTAGGGTTATGGGAATCTACTAAAACGACGTTAAAAAATAAAGCTTTTTTAACTTTTGTTATTTTCAATTTTATGATAACTTACGTCGTTGCTGCAATTCTTTCAAATCTTCCATTTTATATACAAGATGTTTTGAACGTTTCAGAAAACGATCTTCTTGCTACCATGCCCTTAATATTATTTATTGTTTTTTCAATTATAGGATATCCTTTAGGACTTATTTTAAATAAAAAATGCGGGAATAAGATCGCTGTTTTTATATTATCGTCATTAGTAGTTTTTGGACTGGTGTGTGTAACCTTTGCTACGGATATAATAATGGCTAATATTTGCTTTGCAATCATAGGTTTTGGATTTTCTGGACAAACTCTATTAGTTTATACTTTATTAGCTGATGTAATTGACGAAGACGAACTCGAAACAGGAGTCAGAAGGGAGGGGATGTTTTTTGGGACTAATGCTCTAATTACAAAACCAGCTCAATCAGTATCAGCTGCAATATCTGGTTTAGTTTTCTATTTCACATTTTATAACCAAGATTTAAGTCCTGGAGAAACTCAACCTGCAAGTGCTATATTTGGCATAAAATTGTTAATTGGGCTTATCCCAGCAATCTTTATCATAATTGGTATGATATTTTTATGGTTATATCCTCACAATCCTAAATGTGAGGATTATAAAGAAATGAAACGGAAAGTTAGTATTTTACATGAGGAAAAACTACAAAGATGTCGTGAAAGATTAGCTTGTGCAGTAGAGGAAGATGAAAGGAAATGAAAAAACGCCCATATAATAAGTTAACACCAATATCGTTTCACCAAGTCGAAATAATTGATAATTTCTGGTCAAAGCGACAAAAAATTAACAGAGACATTTCAATTCATCTTCAACATCAAAAACTTGAGGCTGCTCATCATATTGATAATTTTAGAGTAGCGGCAGGTGTAAAAGAAGGCACTCATAAAGGTGAATTTTATTATGACGCAGATTTATATAAATGGTTCGAAGCTGCTTGTTATATCTCATATTTAAATAAATCTCTTGAACTGGATAATAAAATAAATGAAATAAAAGATTTGATTATTAAATCTCAAATAAGAGATGGCTATTTAAATACTTATTATTCCACAAAATTTATACATAGGAGATTTACAAATTTACAAATGCTTCATGAGTTATTTTGTGCGGGGCATCTCATTCAAGCAGCAATCGCTTATTATGATTTAACTGAAAGTGAAGCTCTAATTAACGTCGTTATAAAATATGCTGATTTTCTAGTAGATACTTTTTTAAAAAGAGAACGCAACCAAGTACCTGGACACGAAGAAATTGAAATGGCCTTAATAGAATTGTATCGATTCACTGATAATGAGAATTATTTAAAACTTGCTAAAAAATTTATTAATGGCAGAGGAAAAATTAGAAAATATAAAACTTATGCTTTAAATCAATTTTTAGATATGTTATCCACTTCAAAAATGTCTGAGAAAATTGAAAGAGAATATGAAATGAAAACTTATGGTTCGTATGAGGAAAAAAGCGAGGTCGTTGAATTTCTTTCAGATATCTCTATTTTTGGTTGGATAAAGTTAATACTAAAATATTTTAAAGGAGAATTTAATCAATTAAATGTTCCCGTGCGTGAGGCTTATGAACCAGTAGGACATGCTGTAAGAGCAATGTATCTTTATTGTGGGATGGCGGATCTTTACTCTGAAACCGGAGATAAATCCTTATTGACAGCATTGGAATTGATATGGCTTAAGATGATTAAGGCACGGATGTATATTACAGGTGGGACAGGTTCAGTAAGATCTCTTGAGGGATTTGATAAAGATTTTGCGTTAAAAAATGAAAAATCTTATTCGGAAACCTGTGCCGCAATTGGTAATATGATGTGGAATTGGAGGATGCTGCAAATTACTGGTAAATGCAAATTCGCTGATTTAATAGAAAAACTGCTTTATAACGCTATGCTAGTTGGTCAATCAATAGACGGAAAATCGTATACTTATACTAATCCATTAGTTTCAGAGGGGAATGATAAAAGACATGAATGGTTTATGTGTGCTTGTTGTCCACCTAATGTTGCCAGAACTATTTCCTCTCTAGGAAAATATATTTATAGCGTTTCTGAAAAAGGGATATGGATTCATCAATATATCGGTAGTAAAATGAAAACTGTTTTAGATGAGAATAAAAAAATCAATTTAAATTTATCCAGTGATTTTCCTTGGGATGGAAAAGTAAAAATTACTCTAGAGCTAAAAGGAAATCAAAATTTTTCTATTTTTTTAAGGATACCTAACTGGTGCAATGATGCAGCACTTTTCATCAATAATACTAAATATCAAGGGAGGTTACCTTCAGGAAAATATATAGAAATTATACGTAATTGGAACAACAATGATGTTATTAAATTAAATCTCAAAATGGAGCCTAAACTTGAGTTAGGCAATCGTAGAATTAAGGAAAACCGTGGAAGAGTAGCAATATCGTTTGGTCCTTTGATTTATTGTATGGAACAAATAGATAATACAAAATTCAATATATTCAGAGCTGAAATCTCAAGAAATTCTAATTTAAGAGTTAGTTACAAATCAGATCTATTAGGTGGAATTAATGTTATTGAAGGAAACTTATTAGATAATAAAAAATTTGTAGCAATTCCTTATTACTCATGGTGTAATCGTGGTCCAAATAAAATGCAAATTTGGCATAAAAGGGAGAAATATGGCATGTAATATTTATTATACTTGAATATCTTGAGATGTAGCTTTTTCAAGAAGGATCTCTGTAAATAATTCGAACGCCTTTCCAACATTTTGTCCAGTTTTAGAAGATAATTCAACAAATGATGCAAGATTGTATTTTTTCGCGGCATTTATGCCATTATTTCTTTGAACAGCTCGAAATCTTTCTAAATCCAGTTTGGAACCAATTAACATTATTGGAATGTTTCCAGCGTATTTTCTAATAATTTGCGTCCAATCAGGTAAATGGTCTAATGTAATAGAGCTTGTAATATCATATAGAAAAAAGGCACCATTGGCTCCTTTACAATACTGCGAAAGGAGGAACCTAAATCTTTCCTCCCCTCCGAAATCCCATATTTGTAATTTAACTCTCTTACCTTGAAAATCGAGCGATTTAGAGTAAAAATCAACCCCTATGGTAAGCTTAAGATCTTCTAGAAAAAATCCAGAAATATATCTAAGTGTAAGGGATGTCTTACCGACGCTAGCATCCCCAAGCATCATGACTTTAAAAGTATAATCGTAGTCAGTCATAATATCCCTTAGAAATTTATTTAGCAATTATTAATAGATCTTATAATTATTTAATTCTTGTCTTTAAAACTAATAAATTAAGATCAAATATAAATCAAAATATCTTTAATGTTCTAAAAATCAAAAAACCTTATATCTCGTTATAATTATTATATTTTCTTTTTTTATAATTGTCTTATAGATGATCGAAAGTAATTCCTTAGAAATTGACAATAAAGAATTTGATGATTTTTCACTTAAAAACTATAGTATAAATAATATCGGTTTTACAAAAGAGCAGATTTTATTGAAAAATTTAAAATTTATTGCTCAAGAATATATAGAACTTGAAAAAATAAAAAAACAATTTTGTAAAATAATTCTTAAAAATCTTAATAATTTAGATTTTTCAGATTTTACGAAATATCCTAAATTTTTTATTAAGGAAAAGTATGTAAAAAAACAGGTTTGCGCCTCATGTATCAGCGGATTAAACGTAGTCAGCGTTGATGGGAGCTATATTACTAAAACTTTTATGAATGTAGATTTTTCGTTTCTTAAAGCTATCGCTGTTAAGTACTACTTTTATAAAGATGGTAAAAGTGCAAAAATTGAATATTATCCAGATTTATACGGATTTAATAATTATTTCATCCAAGGTAATTATATTAATCGGGATGAAAATCTTGTTCAAAATAAGATTTCAATAGATATGACTTTCATGGAGATAAATCTATTAAACAAGTTTATTGAAAGATCGCCAGACATTGATTTTATCATAATAGATGGTTCAATTGTTCCAACACCAATTAATTTACTATTTTCACAGGATCTTGAAATTTCTAAGAAATACGATAATTTATTGAAAGAATATCATAAATTATATTCAAATTGTAAAGATAAAGGAATTATATTAGTAGGATCTATCAAAGATACGCGAACGGCGGCTTTATCACATTTATTAAGAGATTCTATTCAATTTTTGAAGCCTAACCATGATATTTTAAGTGATTTTACAAAAATAAATTATCGAAAGGTAATCAATTTTGTTTCCGATTTAGATCTATTTAATAAGTTATTATTTAAATCTGAAAGAAGTTGTATTTTCATTTGTAAACGTGAAATTGATAAAATTAGAGATACGGGGATTAAAAAGGAAATTCCATATTATTTTCCACTTAATTTCTATGCATTTTATCTAAAAACGGCTAAATATGATGCACCTTGCAGAATAGAATTTTTTACTGATGAAATTACTAACTTTAAGAAGGCATCTGAAAAGGCAGATTTAATTTCTTCTATAATATTACCTATTTCAGGAATAAATGAACGTTATGGGTTGCCTATACCTCAAATTGAGGCACATAAAAGAGCTGTTTTTAAAGCTCAAGAAGTAAATCTATTATTTAATAGTTTAACAAGAATTTTAAATAAAAATGGTATCTTGTTATTAAAAAAAAGAAGAAATAGGAGACCTTTTTAAATTAAATCTACTTTTAATCTATTTAAGATAACATCTTCAAAGGAAATATGTTTTTTTTCTAGGATTTCGTTTTTAAAGCCTTTTTGGATTATATAGTTATCTAAAAGGGCTAGATTCGTTCTACTTGAACTAATATAATAAATATAAGATTTATTCTATTTTTTTGAATTAATAAAGAGTTTACTTAATCTAATTAAATCTTCAAGTTTTAAATTGAAGATTTTCTTATTTTCAAAATTATTCTTCAACAAAATTTTTAGTATTTCTTGTTTATCGTTTTTTAAATATAATTTTAAGGCATTAGCAATATTTTTATTTTTATAAGGCATAATCCCTGCAACAAATTTCAAAAAGAAATTTTTATTATCATTATCTAACAAAAATGGATTTAAATCCTTTTTTGGTTTTATTTTAATGAGTGCTAAATCAATGTTTGGCATAGGATAAAAACAATTTCTTGAAATACCAAATTTTTCGACTGGTTCCATAAAAGTATTTAAGGAAATAGTTATTCTAGAAAAATTTTTATAATTTTCTTTAAAAAAAATTCGGTCAGCAATATTTTTTTCAACGGTTAAAATTCCTTGGGGAGGATTATACTTAAAAAAAACCTTTTCTAACAGTGGTCCTGTTATTGAATATGGAATATTAGACACTACTTTGTTACAAAAAGGCAACTCCACTTTTAAAATATCGGCGTTAATGATTTCGATATTATCGCATTCAGCGAATTTCTCAGAAAGATAAGAGCAAAATTTAGATTCGATTTCAATTGCATAGACTTTTTTAACATTTTTTACCAATAATTCTGTTAAAACACCTAAACCAGGACCGATCTCCAATACAACATCATCACCCGAAAGTTCAGATTCTATTATTATTTTATCACCAATATTCTTGTCAATTAAAAAATTTTGACCTAATCTCCTTTTAGGTCTAATTTTTAATTGTTTTAAAATGAGCTGTACATTACTTTTATTCATAACAATTTTACCAAAATAAAAAAGAATTATATAAATTCAATGAAATTTATTCATATTTTTGAGTCTTCGAAAATAGATAATATTTGACGTCTCTGGTTAACTCTTTAATTATTCGTAATGCTATTAATTTCATAGGATTTGAAATACTCGTTCTATCCGCTATATCTTGGAATTTTACAAAATTCTGTTTTTCTCTTGCTTCAATAATTTCCCACATATGTTTTTTTCCTACACCTGGTAGTAACTTTAAAGCATGCATCCTAGGCGTTATTGCAGTAGAATTATTAAAGAAACTTATGAATTCCTCTTCGTAATTTAAAATTTCTTTTTCGAGAACTGGTTGAATCAGTGCTTTTGAAGTACTAGTTAACTCATCATAATCTATTTTTTTCAGTACTTCCTTTAATTTAGTTTCTTGCAAAAATTCCTCGTAGATACCTTTCTCTTCGGGTTTAAGATCGGTATTTTTTTCAATTTTAACTTCGTAAAGAACGAAATCAGGAAAAGTAAGAACCTGTGCGATTGGTGTTTTTGTCCAACTTGGTCTATCTTCCTCTGGATGGCCATGCGGCAATACATCTAAGACAATAAGCTCGCGGGCCTTTTTTATGAATTGTTTCCTCTTTCTGGGTTTTCGGTTCCGGTATGGTGGACCTTTGCGATTCTGAGGTCTTCTGTATCTGTCTCTTCTTTCCATAAACACCAATTATATCATTTTTTACTTTTCCAGTATCCATAATAATGGTTTGTTTCTAAATGAAAACTTAGAATAGTTTAGGATTGTTCATTAAAATTAAAAACAATTAAAACTTATAAATTCATCGTTCTATGAATATTACAAACTTCTCCTAATAATATTATAATAAATTGTATTTTATTAAGATGTTTTTAATTCATTTATTTGATATAATAAATCTTGAAGTTCATTGTTATTTAAAGATTTTCCAACAAAAGACTTCTCTAATATAATTCTTAATTCTGGAATGGTCTGAGGATCGATATTCACTATATTAATCGCAAATGTTTCTTCAAGATCGTATTTTTCTATTAAGAACTTTTGAATTTTTTTAGCATCCTTCTCAGACATTTTAGCATAATGGTTCGCATAATTATACGTAATCTCTTGAAAATGAGACATACTTTCTTCGGGATCAATTTCCATTATTCTTTCTTTAACGGACTCCATAATTTTCTTTACTTCGGGTATTGATACAGTCTTTTCTGATATTTTACGTCCAGACATTATTTAAATCGTTTAATATTATTAGCATTAATTAAATTAATCTTTAATAGAAATAGGATTCAGTCTCAAGTGTTCCTTACCAATTATAAGGAGCTTTTTTGATTTTCCTAACTTCATTAAGACTTCGTAGCAGCGGCCTCTTTTTCCGACTATTACCCCCGTTCGACCATGATATCTTCGATGAGGCATTCCACGCTTGTGTTGAGAAGGATCGGTTATGATATCAACCTTATCGTTAATTTCATAATCTATTAAATATTTTTCTATCGAACCTAAGCCACGGGAACGTACTTTTTTTCGGTGTCTTCTTCTGCATTTATTCCGATAGCCTTTATGTATAGTCAAATTCTTCAACCTTAAGGCAAATTAATCTAATAATTGCTCGTGTAATTTAGTAAATTTATGAATTATAATTTATTTATTTTATCATTTAGTTACTTTTAATCGTTCTTTTTAGTTTTCTGCGTTTATAACATCTAATTCTTTACAAATGAGGGGAATTTTAAATATTTCTGCGAAGGATGGAGTTGTCCGACCGTTATCACCATTGATTAATTCTTTGACATAAGTACCCCCCTGTGTTTCAATTATAAATTCAAATAAGTTAGGTTTGATATGTTGAGCTTCTATGTTATAAATAATTTTCTTTCTTATGATATCAGCACGTCGATGAGAAACTCTACTTGGTGTTCTTTGAGAAATTTTTTGATTCTCAAATTTATTTTTTAACTCATTTATTAAGTCCTTAAATTTATCCAAATTTAAACCTTTTTTAGCTTCTACTGATACTTTATATTTTTTTTTTGAACTTTCTGCTCTGAATTTAATGCTAATAACTTCTTTTTTGTTACTATATCTTAGATCACAAATTCTTATTTTTCCAACATTGATTTGATTAATTTTTTTTTCAATTTTGTCTAAGTCTAAAGTTCTTATCTGTGGGTTTTTTAATTCTAGAATAAATGGTCTTCCAGTACCTAACATTCTCACATCAATATCTTCACGCCCAGCTCCATGAAATTTTGAATCTGATGCATGAGTCTCTTTAATAAATTCAGGATTAATTAATTCTTCCACGCTTGTTTCGTATTTTTTACCAGAAAAATTGCAAATTTCGCATCCTTTTCCTTGGCAATTCTTACAAATCCAACGAGTTTGGGGGATGCCTCTAATTAGTTTATTGTATCTTCCAGCAATAAAAAGAGATTTAAATATTAATTCTATATTAAAATTTTCAAAACCTATTGAATATAAAAAAATGACATCGGGATTGTTAAATTCAGCTGGTTTTTTTAATTCCTTAGATGTTATTTTTCCAACAACACGATTGAAATGGCTTTTAAACGACTCTGAATTTAAGAGATTTAATTCTGCTTTGAAAATATCTTCCCGATTAATTATCTCGGAATTTGGACTTGTGCCAATTAAAAAGCTATTAAATTCAATAGTTTTAACAAGTTCTTTTGCTTTTTCTACATAGATTTGTAAATTCGAAAAAATGTCGTTGCATAAATAGCACTTTTTGTTCAAATTGGCTTTGGAATAATCAAAGCCTTCATTCTCTAAAACTTTTTGAGCGGGTATAAATTTTGCGTTCTCAGCTAAAATTCTCAGATTATTCATTGCCGTCTTTTCATAATTCTTATCTCCTGAAAAATATTTTCTATGATTTTCCATAGTAAATGAAAGTAATAACGAGTTTCCTCTCTCTAAGTTTGTAGTACTTGTCCCTAATAATGCGAATATTCTTCCAAGACAATTTGGACAAATGTAATACTTTTGATAAATCTCTAAAACTCTGTCAAAAATTGAGTTCATAACTTAACTAAATATAGTAAAAGATCATATTTTTTATTTTATTATAGAGAAGAAATGGTTATTAAAAAGATTTTAAAATAATTTATTTTTTTAATACATAATTAAAAATATAGAATTAAGACACTAAAATAAAGTTCTATTCTAATCATAGATCTAAACTTGATTAAGTGTTATAATATGGAAAATGAAAAAAGAAAGCCAGCTAGTAGCCGATTAACTGGACACGTGAAAAAATGAGTCGTTTTCTGACTCATTTCACTCTGGTTCGATTATCGAAAAGGCTATGGCTTTATTAGTGTGAATGGCGACGAAGGACAAAAAGATATTTTTGTCCATTTTTCTAATATTGACATGGACGGTTTTAAAAAGTTGGATATGGGAGACCGTGTTGAATTTGAAGTAAAAGAAGATACAGAAAAAGGAAAGGGACCTGAAGCTTTAAATGTAAAAGTTTTAGTAAAAGATCGTCGATATTAGATATTTAATACTACTGAATTAAATTTTAATTTTTAATTTAAAGAATAAAATAATAATTTAATCCTCTTCTTCCCATCCTAATTCTTTTAAGACAGAGTCTAATGCTTCAGATTCTTCTTCTAAAACAAATTTAGTATCGTATTCTGAAGAAACTAATTGTGAGTCAAAATCGGGAGGAGGTAAAGCATCAAGAGATGGTAATTCATCATTTTTGGCTTCAGGAGCAGGTTCTTGAACTGGTATTTCGTGATATTCCGCTTCTTGAGGGGTTTGTTCTTCAACATCCATTGGTGTATAATCGTTAAGTGGAATAGGAGGTACCTCATCCTCGTATAATCTAAATTGACTTTGATCTGCTTGTTTAATTTCTTGAAGAGTTTCTTCAGGAATCGATAAAGTTTCACCCTCTTTTGGAATCCCCACAATCATTGATTTGGGAATGGATACAATGTTATTTGTTTCCAACTCTTCAATATCCTCAATACCCATTGCTTCTTTTTCTTCTTGATCCCATTCATCCAAATAACCTAATAAATCGTCCATTGCCGCTTTGTCATTATCAATTGAGGGTAGCGTTGCAACACTTGCTAAAGCTTCTTCTTCTTTTTGTTGTTGTTGTATTTTCTGTAGCTCTTCTTCTTGTAGAGAAAGTGCCATTTCAGAAATTTCCTCTCCAGAAATGATTATATTTAATTTTTTTGCCAATTCTCGCAGATAACCAAGATAATATCCAATACGATATGGGACGCTTAAACCACTAAATACAATATAGCTTTCATTTATAGCCATTAAAATACTATATCCAGCAGCATTATGTAAAAGGATTTCCATCAACGAACCGTGTTGAGTAGCTTTACTGAGTCGAAGTCCGAGGTCGATTAATGCTGTACTTGAAGCAGAAGTCGTATCAGCATCTAACTCTGATGAAGTTGAGGAGGCAACTCTTAATCCTACTGTTGATAAAACTGATAAATTGTCTAAATCTGTTTTATCTTCTTCTATTTTTAAAACATGCATAACTTTCTCTCTTATATCCGCCTCTAATTCTCCCGATGCTGCCATTTTCTCTCTAACTTTTTCCTATGATCGTGTTTTAATATAAATATAATCTATTTTAGAAAATACTAAGTATTAAGTATAAACAAAAAATCTATCCTAATATATTTATTTATCTTTCTTATTTCAAAAAGTTAATTAAATTCATTTGATGAGCTTGTGGTTTAACAACCTTTTTAAAACGATAATCCGATATTTCGGTAATAATTTCTTCGATATTCTTTAAAACATCTTCAGCAGTTAAGTCTTCTGTGTTAATAATAAAAATTTTATCTTTTTCCTTTTTTGATAAGAGAAATTGATTATAATAAGAGATAATTTTCAGTAAATATTCTTTTTCTTGTTCATTCCATTCTCTTCTTATTTTTTCTAGAGAACCTCGTTGAATTATTCTTTTTAATATGGTATCAGGTTGCGCAGTTAAATAGATTATATAATCCTCTCTCCACTCAACTGAGTGATACATGTCTAATAGAAGCTGATAATCCTTTTCTTTTAAATTTAGACTTTTTGAATAAATCAATACGCAAATAGGAGTTCTGTCTAATATAATTATTCTACCATTATATCTTTCGTCGAATTTTAAAATATTTCTATTTCTTCTCATTAGTTGTTGAAGAAAGTGAATCTCACTTCTAAAAGCTATTTGCTTATCATGGGATCCAAATGGAAAGGGGGGTATTTTCTTGTATCTCTCTGAATAAAATTTAAATTTATGGTTGTTTTCTCCAATTCTTTTCTTAAATAAGTGATATATAGATGTTTTTCCAACACCATGAGCCCCTGCGATTGAAATTACAATATTATCTTTCGAGCCTTTATTTCGATAAATTGTTTTACTCAATCTTTATTACTCCAGAAGAATTAAATTTTGTCGTATTAATTAGAGAAATGGATATAAATAATAATACTAGAGTTATTAGATTTTTCATATTATTAAGTTTTTATATTTACGCTACAATCTTTTAATGTTAAAAGAAAACCATCAAGATTATAACAAGATTAAAGTAAAAAACACTTGCTATAATTGTATTATAGATGTTCTTATTTATTTCGTAAAGAATTCCGAGTATTAGAAAGATAAGGAAATTTAGAATAAAAAAGATAATACCTATAAGAAACGAGAATAATATATATAAAGCCGCATAGACAAAGGCTACTATTATAATAACTTCCATTTTTCCTGATAAATTTTTATTTTCAAATCTCTCCTTTAGGGTGTTATGTAATACTCCTCTAAATACTATTTCTGTCGAAATAGCTTGTAAACTTATCAATACTATTAATAAAATTATCCAAATAAGGTCTGCTTCTCGAATTGCTTTAGATTCTTGTTCGATATATTCACTTATATCAAAAAAGACAAAACCAACCTCATTAAGGAAAGAATTTATTAAGCCAGCTAAATAATTTATTGCCAATAATAATATTCCTCCAGCAATTCCAATAAAAATGGCTAATACGATTTTTTTTGAATCAGAAGTAAAACCTAATTTTTCGCTATTATGTTTATTGGAATATATGTACCATAAAGGATAAATTCCTATTGCTATACCAGGTATTTGACTTAAAAGAATTAAATCAATATTTATTTCTGAAGTTGATTGGAATAATCCTAATTGAAACCATATAAGTATGAACAGGAATAGCTGAATGAACACATATACAATTATACTATTCATAAAAACATTTAGGCCTTCTTTTAAATTCCAAGCATCTTTTTTTATCATTAATTCTTGTTCAGATCTCAGTTTTTTGTCTTTAAACACAAAACCAGGCTTAATTCTAGCTGAACTTTTATAATCTGGGATTGATTCTAATCGTGTATTACATATGGGACACTGTTCAAGAATAGTAGATGTAATTATAGAACCGCATCCAGAACAAACTCTCTCTATCGAAACTGGTTTAGAAATTTTAATCTCAGAAATTTTTGGTTCGATTTTTTTCTCACCAGGTTTTATAGTGAGAACTAATTTACCACAGGTGGGACAATATATTTGACCTTCTGTCTTTGCTCCACAGTAAACGCAATATTTTAATTTTCTCCCGTTTTCGACCATTTCAATAAGAGTATTTATTCTTAAATCTTAATTTGTTAAATATATTAGTGTAATTATATAATTTATGCTAATTTATTAAAAAACTAAAAAATTTCGATTTTAAGATTCTTCATTTTCTTTGGTAAGATTTTTTTTTGTGATTGTGTAAAGCTCCATAAGTAATAATCCGTGATAATAAGAGATAGAGTCAAAATAACCTTCACCCTCATTCTTACCTGCTCGAACCAATGCTAATTGTGCATTAAGCGCCGCCTTCATTAATAATTCTAAACCCTTATATATTAAGTTAGGGCTCCACATTCCACATTGAGGATTTGCCCACCATAGAGGACAAGAATACACTCCGCGATCATAAAACCATCTAGCAGTATTATAATAACTAGTGACCTCCCAATTTTTAGTTAGATCTAAATTATCAGCTAAATCAAGTAAATTATTCAACCTTTTCATTATTTTCCAATAATACTTATGAATATTATTATCTGGATGCTTCCAAAGAGGATAAGGCACTTTCGCCTTAATATCATCATAAGTTGTACTCCAACTTGAGTTTCTTGGAATAATCTTTTTATCAATTATCGGGAAATGATTAGGCAACTCAGATATTAATACAATCTCTATTTTTTCTTCTTTTATGTCATTAATATTGCCAATTAAGTCTAAAGCTTTTCCTAAAAATGTCTTTTCATAGTTTTTAATATGATGACCAAATGTTTCTCCATCCATTGCTGTAATAATATATTTATCATTCTTCTCTTTCTTAGATTCACTTTTAAATATACTTTTTAACGATTTTATGAATTTTTTTGCAGTAATTTGTTTGAACGAAATTTTATTGCTCAGGATTTCATCTCTAAAAAATAATTGAAGTCCGCTTGGTAAGCGATATATTTTATCGTAAGGCCATTCTATTGGACAAGCAATTCCGCTCATAATTATCCATTTATATCCAAGTTTGCGTACCAATTTAAGAATTTCTGTTGAAATTGCTAATTCTGGTGGAAAAAACCCTTTTCTTTGCCAAATATTTCCAAATTCTTTGCGATTTACCAATTCGTTCATTCGAACTTGATGATATGCCTCTTTTTCAGGAATCAAGGGAAGAATTGGGTGAAATTTGGCAGTACCCATAATTTCAATCTTATTTTCGGACACAAGATTTTTTAGTAAATCTAATGTGTCAGCCATGCCAAATTCGTAAAGAAGATCAATCAGACAACCATTAATATTTAAACAAAATTTAGCATTTTCGTGGTCTTCTATTATTGAAAATAATGGTTTATAGCACTCCTTATTTATTAATCTCAAAATATCAATCTCCTGTGTTGGTGGTTGATACAGATGTAATATTGGCGCCCAAAAAATCATGATCGTTTTAAATCATAATATTTTAATTTCAGATCCATAATTCTATTTTTCTATAATAGTTTCTTTTATAGCGGTACCAAAATGCGTTGCTCCAGGACCAATATGAACGAGTATTTCGTCGCCCTTTTTAATATCAACGACAGATTTAGCATTGCCATTAGCGTCAACCAATCGAATAGTCTCTGCATTTTGACATATAAAATTAATTATTATATTTTTGTCTCCTTGAGGTATTTCTATTTCAAATCTTAGCATTGGGCGAGTTTCTATTTTAACCCGTCCAACAGATACAATTCGGGCATCTCCTCTATTATTAACAACTAAAACCTTATCTCCACTTTTTAATTCGCTTAAATAATTTGTTTTATAGGTATTTATCTCTTGGCCAGGAACTAATATGTAAGCGGAAACATCTCCGGCATTTACTCTGAACGGTCTGGAACTAACAAATTGAGTTTCAAATACTTCAGCATGTACTAGGGCAAAACCCATTGCTGTCGAACCTACTAACATTCCTTCACCTGGGCGAAGAAGTGATGTAGTATCAACACAAACTCGTTCGCTTTCGGGAATATTTTGTATTTTAATGACTTTAGCTTTAGTCAATTCAATATTAAAAGTTGCGTGAAGTAATTTTTTCAAATCAACGATATCATTTACATTAGTAGGTTTTATCAATATTCCATCGACTCCTATTTCTAACGTCTTTAACATTAATTCAGCCTCTTTCACATCCTCAACCTCTGCAATGAGGTCGGTCTCATTGGAATGCATCTCAGCTATAAGATTTTCAAACGGAATAATTTTCCAATCTTTTGCAGCGACTATAATGAAATCTACCATACGCGTTTTTGATAATTCTATAATCTCTAATTCGTCATCTTTTGATTTTAACTCTTTATAGTATCCAACATTTTCGATGGTATCTGCTTTATCGAATTTATCTTGAAGCTTTTGCTTGTCAGAATATAATATAAATCTTGGAGTTAATTCTAAACTTCTTGAATATATATTTACTCTCTCAACTTTCTCGAATTCTGGATAAGTTTCTTTAGAGACTAAAAAATTGAGAATATCTTTATTAAATGCTTCTTGGACTAATTCTTTAAAATCTTGCCCTTTAGACTCGAAATTTAATATTATTTTTTTCATATCAAATCAACTAAATCTTTAGTAGTAATTGGTCTATACAAAATTTATTTATTAAAATTTCTATTTTTTCGTAAACTAAGTAAAAATGTTAATGCTTCAAAATAAATTTTTAAATTAGAAAAATCATATTTAATATAAAATTAAAGTTCATAATTTAAATCCTAATAAATAGAGACGATGTAAAAAATGGGAAAATTGGGTAAGAAATTATTTCCTCGCAAAGGAGCGTCTCAAGAAAAGTTAGTAACTTCAGTAAAACGGTATACACGCACATTGGGACTTCGAGCCAAGGCGCATCAAAAGAGAGCTGAAGTTGCGAGACAAAACGCTAAAATTGCTTTACAGAGAGGAGAAAAGACTAGGGCAAAAAATTATCTTGTACAATACAAAAGTTATCAAACTAAAGTTGATCGTATAACTAATATTAGAGCTAAATTCGAAAGACAAATTGAAGCTGTAGAAGAGGGATCGGCAATAGCTCAATCTGGAAATTTTATGGCACAAATGCGCGACGAACTTAAAACAATTGCAGCAAAGGCATCTCCCGTTAAAATAGCAGAAGTTGCAGAAGATACCGAAATGTATGTTTCGGAGATTGAAGAAGCAGGAGATATACTCGCGGGAGATCCCGAAATAGATCTAGGAATTGATGTCTCTGCCGAATTGAATCAGCTTGAAACTGAAATGTTATTAGATGCTAGCGGTACGATGCCAACCGTCCCAACGGGAGGAGAAATGCCACAATATATTTCAGATATAGATCTAGAAGATGAAGAAATTCAAACGAAAGAAAAACTTGAAGAGGAAATAGAAAAGCTCAGAAAAGAATTAGAAGGCTAAAAATAATTTACTCTTTATAAAAAATTAATTTTTCTTGGAAAAGGAGAAATCTTTATTTAATTTCTTGTAAAGCTTGAACCATATTTTTTATTTTACCCAAAGCTAGTTTATATGCGTTAAGTTCACCAAAAGTCTCTTTTAAAGGTCCAAAACCACAGTCCGGTTTTATAATTAAGTTTTCCTTACCGTATAAATCAATAGCTTTTCGTATGTAATTCTTTAAAAAATCAATATTTTCAATATAATCATTTATTTCTGCATTTTTTCTAGGAGCTACTTTAGTTTGTACAGTACCAACAGCTAAATATTTGTCAGTATCTTCGAAATGTTTCTTTTCAAATATTTTGAAATTTCCTTCACTAGTTCGAAATTCGTGGTCAAGTATTTTTACATTAGTTTGTAAAAGTAAATCTCGTAGCTTAGGACTAATTCGACCACATACATGGATAGAGGGAAGATCTTTTATTCCAGATAGAGCTTTATTAAGCGTTTCCACAATAAAATCTTCTGTGTGGAACCAAATCTGCCTGCCTATCAAAAGTCCTAATATGGGCTCATCTATAGAAATAATATTTATACCTAAATCGCTGTAAGCTTTACCTATTTGTTTCATAATCTCTGATAACTTATCTACAATCCATCCTACCATTATAGCGCGTGGTTCATTAAAGATTTTTGGCGTGACTCCTTTTGCCACTTCCCTTTCCAACAAAATTTCACTGGCTAAGGTAAATGGTCCCGTTAAACAAGCTTTTGTTCCTTTAATTAACTTTTTAAGATTAATGTGTTCATTTAAAAAGTTATTAATGAATTCTCCGTATTCTAAAGCGATAGGCTTTTCTGGAATCTTAAAGTCTTCGCTTAAATAAAATCTTTCACTCTTTTCTTCTAAAGGAACAATGATTTCCGACAGTGGAGATAAAAATTGGGTAATCATTGATACTAATTGTGGATAACAAGGATAATCAATACCCATATCTATTTGATCCTCGAAGGCCCTTATCATATTGTCATTTTTATTAATTAATGGCCAGCTTCCTACAACAGTAGTAAATAATCCTTCTTTTTCCATAAAATTATTAAGTATTAATATGGTTTTAAAGATTATTAATAATTTTTAAAAACAGTAGAAAAGAAATTAGGAATAATATCCTTTTTTATTAAATTTTCTTCTAAAGAATCGATCATCTTTAACTTTTTTAGTCAAGGATTCAATTTTTTTATCAATAAGGTAGATTTCTTTTTGTAAGTTTTTAAATGTCTTAAAGTAATCTACTTCGCGAATTATGCCTTGATCAAATTTATCATCCAATTTTTTTAATGTTTCCTTTAGGCTATACTGCTCTCTTTTCAGTTCCATCATTCGTTTATAAATCTTTTTATCAGAGTCATATAAATGCTCTCTACTATTGTAGATATTATCTATAGGGGGATCTTCTTGATTAAATAAATCGGATATATGGTTTTTATGATAATCATTAAAGGAATTATTAAAATTATCGTTAAACATTGGCTCACTATCTCTAAAAGCATTCATTTCGTTAAAATAATTATACCTTACTCCGTTTATTCTAGGTCGAAATTGCTGATCGAATCTTTGTGCACTTTTTAATCTTTTCATTAAAATATTTCTTTCATCAAAATCGGATCTATTATTGAATGGATAAGGCCCATCGTAATATTGATAATTATAAGTAGGATCGTAATTCTGAAATCTATATGGATTATAGTTGTGTTGAGGATTAAATCTAATTCTATAATCTTCCTGAAATGGTATTGGTGAATTAATATCACCATAAAATCTTGAATTATAAGGAGGGCTAGCTGAAATGTAATTATTCATATGTTTTGGGGTCCAATATTGTGGATGTTTTTGAAAACTATTGAAATATGATTCAAATTCTTCATCTTCACTATTATTGACGTTTTGATTAATTTGACATTTTAAATTAAAAAATGAATTGATGCCTTCCTCAATATATCTTACTAAATCATTTAAATCTATTTCAATTTCTTGCAGTTTTTTTGCTGATTCTTTATCGTATATCTCATTTTCTTGAAAAGTTCTTGCTAAAAGAATATAATCAATTATCTTTGAAACAACATTCGAAGGAAACGAAAATTCGTATTTTCCATACTCGAATTGAATAATTAATTTCTTAAACAGCTTCCCTCTATCTCGAATTTTAATTAAATCATCAACAGGAGCCTTAAAAATTAATTCACGTTTTTTCTTGATGAAACCATATTCATGTACAAAAGATAAATCAAAATTAGTAATAAATAAGATACCGTTACTTTTCTTGAATCGTTTTTGAGGATCTAACCCGTTAGTAAGCTTGGTTTTAATAGCATAAACAGGCTTCTCTTTCTCTGCCAAATTTAGAAATTGTTGATATGGTAAATACAACTTTGTTATTTTTTCAATGAATTGCAAATTCTTTTGGAAATCATCAAATTTCTCAAGGATATCTTTAATATTTTTAGAAACAAAGTTATCGATAGAATCGTGGCCTTGATTTACACTTTCTAAAATACTTTCAATAATTCTTACGTTCGAATTAGGCTGATTATATATATCAAGAAAATATACCTTATTCATAGCTAAATGACGGAAATGCGTATTAATTTTTCCAAGTAGATTTTCTTTTATATATTCAACTTGTTTAAAAAGAGCTAATAACTCTGACTCCATTTTTGGATAGTGAAAACATCTTATGGGTGGTTCTCTTGATTTTTTAATATTATGCCTTATTAAGTATAATTCGTTAATTACATCTCTTATAGGTTGGATAAAGTTACGTGATAATTTAATTAATTCAAGAAATTTTTGCTCTAATTCTTCTTTTTTTTCGTAAATATTGAGAACTTGGTGAGAATGGCATTTTGGACATGATTTGTAATGATGAGTAGTTTTAATCACATTTTCACGTCCACATTCCTTACAAACTTTTTTATCTTCCGTTTGGTTAAATTCAATATCTTTAGAATTGCAGTCTTGACATACAAAATCATCAATGAAATCGTCCCGCAGGCAGTCAGAGCAGCAAGCTACGCCGCAATCTTCACAATAAAATATAACTTTCATTTCTCTTTGACAAAATCGGCATATTTGCTTACTTTTTTGGTCTGACATTAAACCTAACCTTATTATAATAAACAGTAAATAACTATAGTTTTAACAAAAATAAAAGATGAAATTTAATTCAAAAATGCTTATGTTATTTGAGTAATACTAAAAATATGTATCATAAATCTCTTAAGGTTAAAATACCTATTTTTTTAGAAATTAAGAATTTATATATCTTGAACTAAATATATTATAGTATTTAATAATTACTTAAATATTGGAGAAAAAGTCTATTCTTTTATCAAATTATTTATTATTATTTCACAAATATCTCCTGCGTATTCACCCGTTCTTCGTATGCTCTCTATTATATAGCTTATAGCAATCGATATTTCGACATTATGTTGGTTTGGTTCAAGAGTGATATCTTCGCACGCAGAAATTAATTCTTTTACTAATTCAATTGTTTGGTTAGCTAAATGAATATCTTTTTGGAGCCAAGAGTCTAAACTTTTAGCAAGCATTTTCTTTCTTGCAATTTCACTTGCTTCTACAATTTTTTCGAGAATTTTCTTATCAATTTTTAATCCAATTATTTTTAGCGTATTATTAGCAATATTAACTGAGTGATCTCCTATACGTTCTAAAAATTTGCTAAACATTTGGTATTGGCTCGCATCTTCTAGCGTAACACCCATTTTCTGGCATAAAATAATATCCTTCATTGCAATATTAGATTGTCGACCAATTAACCAGTGCAATCTATCAATCTCATTATCTCTCTTTATAACTTCTTCTGCTAAATCTCGATCACCTGTTATTAAAGCTGTGATTGCATCTTCGTGCATGCTATCAGCAAGAATATACATTCTACGAATTGTTTTATTAAAGGGCATTTCCTTAGGATTTAATAGATCTTTAATTGTTATATTCTGATTAGATTCCTCGATTATTTCTGGTCCTATTGCAATTTGAGTAAAATTAGTTATGCATTCTCTTAAAATTGGTTCGAATTTTCTACTAGATTTTACTATAATTTTAGAATAACCCATAATATATGCTCCAATTAGAATTCGAAATAAAAAGTCATAATCTTTAACATCATCAATATCAAATTCTTTAACTCTCTCAATTTCTTCCGTATTTGGATTCGGAGTTATCAATAAATTTCCATCTGGTTGAGTTAAGATACCTAATGAATAACCCTTATAGTTTTTATCAATATTATGGCTTTTTATCCAGTCGATAGGTAAGCTAACTATGTATGACGAACCGCCAGTTTTTTGAATTTTTCTAGTTTCGATATGAAACACCATCTCATTTTATGTATATTTCTACAATATAATAAAAGGTTATCTATATATATTAGTGATTCTATATAGGTCTATATATTCCTTAATTTTGATTTTAAATTTATACTTCTCTTATTAACCAAGTATAAACGGTTTCAGGAGAGGATATATCCTCTATATAGATTCTATAGGTTTATAGATTCTAAATAATTCACCATATTCTATGTAGAAATACCTTTTATTTATTTATAGATATTTTAATAGCAGATATCGAAAAGATGAATAAATGATACAACAAGTAGAGTAAAGATCTCTTATGAAACAGCGTTATATATATTTTTCTATATTTTTGTTAGGAATCTTAGGGGGTATAATATTCGCTATTGTAGATAATTATATCAGATCATTTATTTAAGACAAATGAAAAATATCTCTCATTATCATGATCAAAGCTAGAGTACGTAGAGTTAAAAAGCATAGCAAACTGTTAATTCTTATAATTTTTATTTCGGGATTTTTTGGAGGTTATTTCTCCACTAATTTAATCTTTTGGTTAAATAAAGAAGAAGTCACTCATATTTACATTATTTATAGTTCTGAAAAAGCAAGTTGGATGACCCAGGCATATACCGACTTTATGGAAGAGTGGGAGAAGAAACATCCTGACGAGAAAATAATGATACATATGCATCCTTATGGATCTGCTGATTCAATAATTAGTATTTTAAATGGAGAAATCTTTCCAACGATATGGAGTCCAGCGAGTTCCATTTGGATGCCGTATCTTAATACAAAATGGAAAGAATACACAGGAAGTAAAAAAGATATTGTAGATATATTTGAAGCTGTTAAAATAATTTATTCTCCTATTGTAATTGCTACATGGGAAAAATTTAACAAAACGAATAAAATTAAAGGGTTTAATGACGTATTCGATTTAATTGCGGATATAGATGTTGAAATTAAGATGGGTCATACAGATCCTCGTCTTTCAAATTCAGGCTTTATGACAGTAATAATGGCGATATCTGCTGCCACTGGAAAATCTTCTGAAGATATAACCATGAAAGATTTACAAGATGATAATAATCAAAAGTGGCTTACTGTTTTTGAATCTATTGCTGTGATGTATGGGAAATCAACTGGTTTTTTAAGTAGGTATATGCAAAACCAAGGACCTGATGGCTTAAATCTTGCTTTTCTATATGAAAACTTAATAGTGGATATTTCAAGTGAATCGACTGAAGGAAAAATAATAGCAATATATCCAGAAGAAGGCACTCTCTATAGCGATCATCCTTTCTGTATATTAAATGCAGACTGGGTTACACCAAAGCAAGAACGTATAGCGGGAAAATTTCTAAAGTTTCTTAATGAGAACAAAACTATTAAATCAGCTTTGGAATATGGATTTCGACCAATTGATACTTCAATACCTTTGGATAAAGATATTTTTAATTATAAGGATAATGGAATTGCTTATACTCTCAATGTGACTGAATTATCTGTCCCTAAAGATGAAGAAGCTTTATTGAGAATCCCAGATATGTGGTTGCTCTGTAAAAACAGAGGATTATAAAAAACAATTAAAAAATTGGAATAATTTTGAGCAAAACTAATAAGAATCTAAAAAAAAGCACTGAGGCTGAAAAGGCTGAATTACCGTTAAGTATAAAACTCGATCGTTTCTTTTCAAAATCCGCTTATCGAAAAAGTCTCGATTCTATTGTAATTTTCTTTTTCATATTAGTTATTATTGGACCAATAATTTACATTTTTTTCACAATTTTTTTAAATATACCAACTATTTATAGTGAGGTATTTAATGACAAATTATTAGGGGATTTAAAATGGCGAATAATTTTAGAGGCTTTAGCAATTTCTTTTGCAATTGCAGGTCTTGCTGTAGCTATTAATATTGTGATCGCATTTCCAACGGCAATTATTTTAACTCGTTATACATTCAGAGGAAAAAAGGTTTTAGACGCAATGATTGATTTACCTATGGCCGTACCAACTAGCGCGTTAGGCTTTTCTGTATTGTTATATTGGGGAATATTTGGTGTTGAACCAGGATTTCTATTAATCCTATTAGGACATATTATTTTTACCTTACCATATATAGTCCGCAATATGAAGATTGTTCTTGAAAAAGCTGATACTTTATATGAAGATGCTGCTAGAACACTTGGTGCACCAGGATTTACTGTTTTTAGAACTATAACCCTACCAATGATGAAAGAAGGTATTATTGCAGGAGCGATTCTTGCTTTTACAAGGAGTTTAGGTGAAACAGGCGCAACAATAATCCTCTCGGGATTAGTTGAGACTGCCCCTATAGTTATTGTTGGATTTAGAAGACAACTAGAATTACCTGCTGCATCACTTCTCGCAGGAATTTTAATAGCAATATCTATACTACTACTATTTTCTGTAAAATTTTTTACTAGAAAAGTAGGTTTTCCAACTAAGAGTGTTTGGCCTGAATTTGAGAAGCATTTGAGTCATAAAAGTCTACGTATCATTAGAGATTCCCTTACAATGACAATTCTTACCCTTCTTATTCTTATTCCTTCATTTTATATTATAACTCAAATAATAGATGCTGATATAGCAGATGAGCTATTTTTAGGAAAAGATTATAAATGGGCCTATTTATATGTAGCATTTATAAATTCAATTTCTATAGCTGTTTCAGCTGTTATTATTAATCTTCTAGTGGGTATACCATTTGCATTTATTATTGTTAAAAGAAATTGGGGAAGATTTATAACTTTTTTAGATACGATACTTGATATTCCAATAGCAATACCTTCTGCCGCACTAGGTTTTGCGATATTTATGTTTTGGGGACCTGCCGGGATTGGTTTATTTCAACCCGGTTTCTATATGATTTTATTCGTTCATGTTACTTTTACCTTTCCATATATGGTTCGTCCAATTATCGGTGTTTTAGAATCTACCAATGTAGGAGTCGAAGAAGCAGCTCGCACTTTAGGAGCATCTAATATGACTGTGTTTAGAAAAATTACTCTCCCAAGTATCAAACAAGGAATTATAGCAGGATGTATTATGGTTTTTACTCGCTCGCTTGGTGAAACGGGAGCCACCATTGTTGTTATGGGAAATATTAGAACTGTACCTGTTTTGATAGTAGATTGGGTGGAAGCAAACGCTTTTGCTAGCGCAATTTTTGCTAGCACCATAGTCATAATATTTAGTGCATTTTTGATTATCGCATTAAGAGCAGCCACAAAAGAAAATAGGTGAATAAAATACCTTCTATTGAGTTAATTAATATAACAAAGACATTTGACGAAGGAAAAGTACTTGCTGTTGACAACATTTCTCTAAAAATTAACGATGGAGATTATGTGTTTCTATTAGGTCCTAGTGGGTGCGGTAAAACCACAACTTTACGGATGATATCAGGTCTTGAGATTCCTACTAAAGGTAAAGTACTTATTGATGGAAAAGATGTTGAAGGAATACCCCCTGAAGATAGAGATATGGGTTTCATTTTCCAACATTTTGAAATTTTTGATCATATGACAATATGGGAAAATGTAACTTTTGGTTTAGAAATGAGAGGATACAATGAGGAATATATAATTGAAAAGGCTGAATGGGTATTACAAATGGTTGATTTATTGGAATATGCTGATGATTATCCCTCTATTTTTGGAAATCCTGGTTTGCAAAAATTAGGAATTGCTAGAGCTATTGCAACGGGAGCAAAAATTTTAATTATGGATGAACCACTGGGTTCATTAGACCCAAAAGTTTCAAAAGTCTTTCGGCATGAACTAAGAAATTTAATAAAAGATTTAGGTCTCACGGCAATTCATGTCACGCATAATCAAGAAGAAGCTATGGCTATCGCAGATAAGATCATTCTTATGAGAGCAGGACGTATACTTCAGATGGGAACTCCGTATGACTTATATGAGAATCCAAGGAGCATATTTGTAGCAAACTTCTTAGGAGAAACAAACTTTCTTCAGGGATTTGTATTAAAGGTCTTAGATAATGAAGAAATGAAAGTAGGGATACGTTTAGGAGGACCAAAAATTATTTGTAATAATTTTGGTCATAAATTTAATTTAGATGATAATATTGTAATTGGCTTCCGTTTTGAAGATGTATATTTGTTTCCGAAAGCTTATAATTTTGAAAAAAGCCCTTATGATTGGTCTAAGACACAATTCTTTGAAGCAACGTTAGAAAATACAAGATTCATTGGTGCTACAAAAAGGTTTTATCAAACATTAGATAGTGGGGATAATTTTTTGTCAGTAAAACCAGGGACGTTTGAAGAAAATTTTATTCTGGGAGATACATTAATAATCGGAATTCATATAGACGATCTTCATGTATTTCCAGCTCCTAAAGACCTTATCCATGAATTATCTTTAATGTAAGCGAAGTGAAATCTTATGGTAGATATAGAATTAAAAAATATCTATAAATCTTTCAAAAAATTCAAAGCTTTAGAGAATATATCATTAAAAATTAAAGATAAAGAATATTTCATAATTCTTGGACCAACAGGAGCAGGAAAAACTACATTATTAAAAGTAATTGCTGGATTAATTAGACCTGATTCGGGAAGAGTATTTTTTGATGAAAAGGATGTAACAAAATTATCTCCTGGTAAGAGAAATTTAGGATTTATGTTTGAGAATTATGCTCTTTTTCCTCACATGACAATTTATGATAATATTGCTTATAGCGCACGTGTCCATGCTCGTGATTCTGCTCAAACACAAATAATTGTGGAAGAAATTTTAATGATGACACTTCTTACAGGGAGAAATAAAGCTTTGCCAGAGGAAATGAGTGGTGGTATGAAACAACGGGTCGCACTCTGTCGAGCTCTCATGAATTTAGAGCAAACTAAATTATTAATACTAGATGAGCCATTAAAGGCACTAGATGCAGGACTTAGAATGAGTTTAAGGAGAGAATTGTTATTAATGGCAAAATCTAAACAGTTATGGTTAACAGTAATACATGTAACAAATGAACAACAAGAAGCTATGATGGTGGCTGATCGAATAGCTGTAATTAATAAAGGAAAACTTGAACAAGTAGGTACTCCCTATGAAATCTATTATCAACCAAAAAATCTTTTTGTAGCGAATTTCATGAGTGAGATTAATTATTTCAGTGGTACTTTTGTAAAAAATAATAAAGTTTCATGGGATATTAATAAAAATGGAAAACAAGGAGACAGATTTTTCTCAGAAATCAAAAAAAAATTAATTTCTATCCCTATTGATATAGGGTTACCACAAGTTTTTGCGTCTTATGTACAAAAATCGGTCTTTGATAAACTTCAATATGGAGACAAAGTATTATTAGTAGCTAGAGCCAATCATATGAAAATTCGACTAGGTAATAGAATAAAAGAGAAACATAATGCTCTTCTTGGAAAAATTTATAGACGTAAATTTATGGGTGTTTTTTATAGATTCGAAGTTCTAGTTAATATCAATGGTAAGGAAAAAATAATAATTGTGACAAATCCAGCAACAACTGAAATCCATAAAACATTTTTAGAAAATTTGGAAGTAACAGTTTATTTTCCAAAAGAATTGGGGATTGTATTTAAACATCCTAGTGATGATATTATAAAAGAAGTATTAAAATTACAATAAAATAAAAAAAAATATAAAATTTGGAGGTTAGAATTATGAGTTCTTTATTTGAATGGTTTAAATCTCGTAATGAAGAGACCGCAATAAATAAAACTTTAGTTCATATGCAAAAAGTTCTCGAATGCGTTGTAGAATTTGAGAAAGGTCTATTATTTCTCATTGAAGAGAGAAATATTGACCTAGCTTTAAATGTTTTTACACGAGTAAATGATTTGGAGCATCAAGCTGATATTATTAGGCGAAAAATTCTTGGAATGCTTTCACATGCGGAACTTACTTCTACAATTCGTGAAAATTTAATTCATCTTGCTCAAAGAATTGATGATGTAGCTAATGCAACAAATGCTGGTGCAAGGATTCTTAATTATATAAATCGCACCGATTTTTTTAATTTGGAGAAAGAAATCCATGTGAAAATTTTAGAGATGGTTAGAATATCTGTAAAGGCTGTTAAAAAGTTAAATCAGATGGTGAAGAGCTTATTAACAGCAGAGATTGCTGAAATAAGGGAGTTAGGTGAGGAAATCAACACTCTCGAACATGAATGCGATGAATTGCGTTTTAAAATAAATCACATACTTGTTTCAAATCATCCTCAAATAAATCCTTTCAGTGCGATTGAAATTCATAATTTTATTTCGATATTAGAAGCCATCAGCGATAATGCAGAAGATACTGCTGATTATATTATGATGCTAACAGTTGCGAAAAGGACTTAATTAAAACTATAAGATATAGCTTATTTAAATTTGGCAAATTCTTATGAAAAAAATAAAAGTCTTATTCATTTGTACTGGAAATTCAGTGCGCTCTCAGATGGCAGAAGGATTAATTAATAATTTTTATAGAGATAATTTCGAAGCATTTAGCGCAGGGACAAATCCATCAAAAATAAATCCTAATGCTATTAAAGTTATGGAAGAAATAGGTATCGATATATCAAAACAACGCTCAAAATCTATTTCTAAATTCAATGGTGTTAAATTCGATATCGTCATAACTGTTTGTGATAATGCCAAAAAAGTATGTCCCTTCTTTCCTGGAGCAAAAGAAATGATTCATGCTCCATTTGATGACCCCGCTGCATTTAAAGGACCAGATGATAAAATTTTAGATTTATTTAAATCTGTTAGAGATCAAATAAAAAACTGGATTGACGAGAATTTAATAGATGTTGCTATTAAAATAAAAACAAAGTAGGTGAGATTAATTGCCAACCTCAATAGAAGAAATTAAAAAAAATGAAAATGCATTAGAGCTTAAAGAAAAGATATATCAAATATTAGAAGAACATAAGGAATACGGTCTTAAATTAGATGAAATAGAATTTAATTTGATACTTAAAAGTGAATCTAAATTTAGTTTTGGTGGTAAGTTGTTCTTATATAATTTATTACAAGATTTAGTTAAACAAAGTAAAATTAAATCTTTAATTTCGAAAGGAACTGAGTATTTTTTTAGAGAATAAAAACAGGACTATTTTTTAGTTTTAATTAGAAATCTATATCAACCATTA